>JBKJMP010000502.1:0-11134 GCA_046596395.1 Gemmatimonadaceae bacterium | reverse complement strand
GTCGCCGAACGCGAGCGGGTCGGTGATGCGCCCGGTGATGCGCACGAGACGCTCCGTGATGCCGCCCTCGATGCGTCCTGCCGGCACCTCCTGGTTCTCACGCTGGAGGGCGGCAGTGATCATGCTCGGCGCGAGGCCGTATGCCCGCATCGCGTCGGGGTCGACCTGCACGCGAATCTGCCGCGCGTTGCCACCCTGTACGTTCACGCCGCCGACGCCCTCGTTCGACTCGAGGCGAACCTTGATCACCGAGTTCGCGAGGTCGGTCAGCTCACGGATCGGCCGTTCCGCCGAGCGCATGGCGACCGTCATGATCGGCGCGTCGTTCGGATCGAACTGCATGATGACCGGCTCCAGCACGTCGCGCGGGAGCGAGCGCCGGATGCGCGCCACCTTGGCCTGGACGTCCTGCTGCGCGGTCTTCACGTCCACGCCGAGCTCGAAGGTGAGGCGGACGAACGAGGAGCCCTCCGACGACGTGGAGTTGATCTCCTTCACGCCCTGCACGGTGTTGAGCGCTTCCTCGACCGGCTTCGAGACGCTGCGCATCATCACCTCGGGCGACGCGCCGGGATACGCGGTCATCACGACGACGATCGGGTACGCCACGTCCGGATACTCGTCGATTGCGAGGCGCTTGAAGCTGACGACGCCGAGCACGACGAGGGCCAGCATCATCATGGTGGCGAACACCGGCCGCTTGATGGAGACGTCGGAGAGAAACATCGGTCTGGCCTTCGGTTCTGAGAGAGAGGCGGGTGTGACCCCGCGTGCTACCGCTGTCCCTGCTGCCTGCGTTGCTGCTCGCCGGCCATGGTCACCTGCATGCCGCGGCCCAGAATGCCGACATTGCCGACAATGACCTTGTCGCCGATCTCGAGGCCGGAGGTCACCTGCGCGATGCCCTGCCGGTCATCCACCACACCGAGCTGCACGGGGGCGGTGTTCACCGTCTTGCCGTCGATGCGGTAGACGAACGGCGCCCCGTTGTCCTGCGACTGTCGAATTGCCGCGAGCGGAACGGTGACGACGTTGGTCAGCGTCCGCGCGATCACGATGCCGGAGGCGAAGGTGCCGCCGCGCAGGAGCCCCCCCGGATTCGGGACCTGGGCGTACACGGTCAACGCGCGCGTGACCGGATCTATGGTGGGGCTCAGGCGCGCCACGCGTCCGTCGAAGCGGTGTCCGTCGGCGACGAAGCGCACGATCTGTCCCACGCGCACCCCTGCGGCCTGGCGTGAGGGTACTGCGGCCGCCAGCTCGAGCGTTCCATTGCGCACGAGCGTGAAGAGCGACGCGCCACGGGAGACGTGCTCGCCGCCTTCCACGAGGCGCTTCTCGATGATGCCGCTCGCCGGCGCGAGCACGCGGGTATCGCGTGCCTGGTTGCCCGTCGCGCGCAGGCGGGCGTCCGACGCAGCGAGCCGCGCGCGTGCCGTCGACACCGCCTGTTCGGAGATCTTGTAGTCGCGTTCGGCGATGGCGCCCGCATTGAACAGCGACGCGTTCTGCTCGCGCGTCCACGTGGCGTTGGAGAGATCGGCCTGCGCGGCGCTCCGGTCCGCCTGCGCGCTCAGCCGCGCGCTCTCCTGCTCGCTCGACTCGAACTGCGCGAGCAACTGGCCTGCGGCAACCTGCTGTCCCTCGCGAACGAGCACGCTCTGGAGGTCGCCCTCGATGCGCGACCGGACTTCCACGCTCTCGATGGGGCGAAGGTCGCCGGTGAGGGCGACGCCGTCCTCGATGGTGCCTGGCGCGACGGTGATGACATCATTCGCAGCGAGCGTGATGGACGGGCTCTGGCGTCCACCGGGGCCACCGGGCGCGCCGCCGCCCGCGCGAGGGCCACCGCCCTGACCGCCGGCAGCAGCCGATGCACCGGCGCCGCCGCTCCGGGGGGCACCGCCAGCCGGAGGTGCGGCACCTTCCGAATCACCGGAGCATGCGGCGGCGACGACGAGCAGTGCGGAGAGGATCGCGCGCGGGCTGGGCATGTTCGTGACGAATGGCATCGGCTATCGTGAAGACGACGAGGCGATCGTCGACGGAATTGGAATCGGCTTGCCGAGCGCACGCGCGAGCTCGGCAGCGGCGAGGAAGAGGTCGTACGTCGCACGCGCTTCGGTGCTCTGCGCCGTGAGTAGCGCGAGTTGGGCATCGGAGACTTCGAGCTGTGTGCTCAAGCCGCGCGAGAAGCGCAGCGTGGCAAGGCGAAAGGCTTCCTCCGCCTCAGCACTGTTCTGCTGGCGTGCGGTGAAGACGGCGCGCGAGCGCTCTAGCTCTGCACGGGCGCGGGCCGCGTCGAGCGCTACGGTCTCGCGCTGCTGCTGCAGTTGGATCTCGGCGATGCGGGTCTGTGCCTGCGCGAGCTCCACGTTCGAGCGAATACGGAAGCCGTCGAAGACGGGGAACGAGAGGTTCAATCCCGCCTGGCGGTCGGGGAAGAAGCCACCGTTCTGACAGAGGCGGTCGGCGGGTGCGCCTACCGGACAGGACGCGGTGTTCAGCTCACCACGCGAGCGCGGGATGCCGAAGCCGCGGGGCGGAAAGGCCTGATAGCCCGAATTGAAGAACGCGGTGAGCGTGGGGAGATAGTCGGCGCGGGCCACCTTGATGCCCAGACGGCGCGATTCGAGGTTGAGCTCTGCCGAGCGAATGACGGCGCGCTCGGCGACGGCGATGGTGTCGTCGATGGCGGCGAGCATGGCCGTGGCTGCGGCGGGATCGATGCGGCTGACCAGCGCGAGCGGTCGTTGTACCGGAAGGTTGAGCAGGCGCTTCAACTCGAGCAGCGCAAGCTCGCGGTCGCTGGCCGCCTGGATGGCGAGCGGCTCGAGGTTGGACCGCTCGACGCGCGCGCGCAGGACGTCGTAGCGGGCAGCCTGTCCGGCGCGCTCGAGCTGCTCGACCTGCGTGAGCCGGCTGGACGCGAGCAGCACGTTGCCCGTCTGGAGCTCGACGAGGCGCGCGGCGTACAGTGCCTGGAGGTACGCGCGCTGGACGGCGATGGCGAGGAACGCGCGCTCTTCAAGCTCGTCGAAGCGTGCGGCCTTGCGGTTCTCGTCGGCGGCGCGCTTTGCGGAGACGTTCCGGAAACCCTGGAAAAGGGTCTGCGAGAGATTGGCGGATCCGGTGTACGTGTTCGGCTGGTTGAATACCGATCCAACGGCATTACCACGCGCGCTCTCGTAAACGTGCTGGTATGATGAAGTGAAGCGGAGTTGCGGCATGAGGGCGGCGCGCGCCGTGCCGAATTGCGCGTCCGCGATGTCGATCTGCGCACCGGCGAGGCCGACTTCGTCGCTCTGCTTCATTGCAATCGACACGGCGTCACCGAGCGACAGGCGCAGCGTGTCGCTCGAGGCGGAAGGCGTGGTCTGTGCGTGCGCGGCAGGATGAACGAGCATCACGACGAGCGCGCACGTACGCGCGAGGCGTCGTGAGGAATGACTTGGAAAAAGCATCACCGATTATACGGCGCCCAGTGGCAAAACGTTGGTGCGCCCGAGGTTAGTCACTTGTCAGGAAACGGTGAATCCGCAGGTCAAAACGGTTGACTGGAGCAGCGACTGGCAGAGCCGCACCAGCGACCACCCTTCAACCGGTCAAGACAACACCAATGCCAAAAACGCTCGTCCTGACATCGGGACGTTCCGACGACACCGCCGCGCTCGCGGCCGCCGTTGCAGAAGGGGTCTCGCTAGTGCGCTTTGCGGAAGTCGATGTACGTCACGGCGGCGACATCAATTCGATCGAGCAGGTGACTGCCTACGACGCGATCGTCCTCGGGATCACATCTGGCGAGGGGGCGATGGCCGAGGAGACGCGGCGGGTGCTCGAACGGATGGCGGGGCTGGGAGAGCCGAACCTGTTCGCGCACAAGGTGGGGTCGGTCTTCACGGCTGCCGCGGCGGGCGACGACACGCACGTCGCCGCGCTCTGGTCGGCAATGGCGGCGATGGGGTACATCGGCATGGTGCTCGTGCCGCCCACGCAGGTGCAGGATGCGGCTGCGGCGCGACAACTCGGTAAGCGGGTAGCGGAGGTGACGGGGTGGATCACGCACGCCCGCTCGCACCACCACCATTAGGCCGTTACTGCGAGTGTTCGTCGAGGAAGGTGAGTGTCTGGCGTGCGAGCACGACGCGCGCGAGTGCGGCGAACACGGCCGGGTCGAGCAGTTGCCCAATGCAGTCACGAAGCCGGTCGATCGTCTCACGGGGTTGAAATGCGTCGCGATACGCGCGCTGTGAGGTGAGTGCGTCGAACGCATCGCACGCCGCGAGGATGCGGCCGCCGATGCTGATGTGCTCACCCCCGAGGCCCTGTGGGTAGCCACCACCGTCGAAGTGCTCGTGGTGATGGTGCACGTACTGGAGCACTACCGGCAGGTGCTTCAGCGGCGCGAGAATCTCCATGCCGATGACGACGTGCTCCTTTACGTGGTCGAACTCTTCGGCCGTGAGGGGCCCTGGCGTGTTGAGGATGGATTCGCGAATCCCGATCTTGCCGACGTCGTGCAGGCGGCCGGCCATGCGCACGTTCTCCACGACATCCGCATCCATTCCCATGGCTTCAGCGACGGAGGCGGCGAGATCAGCAACGCGTTGCGCGTGCCCGCGCAGGAAGGTGTCCTTCGCTTCCATGGCGTTGATGAGCGAATCGGCGACACCGACCGTGAGGGCGTGCAGCGCACGCTTCTCCTGCTCGAGCTCGTCGGTCCGGAGCGCGACTTCCTCGCGCACGTGCCACTCCGCGCGGCGGCGCTCCACCTCGAGGTGGCGGCGGTGTACGGCGCGTTGGACGGCGCGCTCCAGCTCCGCGAGCTCGATGGGCTTCACGAGGTAGTCCATCGCGCCTTCCGCCAACGCCTCGGTTGCGGTGGAGGCGTCGTTCACCGCCGTGAGCATCAGGACAGCGAGGTCGGGATCAACCCGAAGTGCATGCGGGAGCAGCGCGAGTCCTGTCATCTCGGGCATGCGGACGTCGCACAGCATGATGTCGAACGCCTCGCTCTCGAGGCGCGCGAGCGCAGCGGGCCCAGACGCCTCGGCCACTGCCTCGCAGCCGCGGGCGGTGAGGAAGCGTGCGAGGGCGACGCGAACCATCTCCTCGTCGTCGACGACGAGGACGCGGGTCTTGGCAGGCGGGGAGGCGACGCGAAAGGCGGCGGTCGTGCGCTGTCCGCTCTTCACGGGATTGGCTAGGGCGGTCACGGGGTCCAATGATGAATGCCATCGAGGGGGACGCGAACGAGTATCGGTGCCCCTCGATGAAACATTCAGTCTACCCCCGTCTCCCTAGTCGTCAGCGAACTCGACCTGAACTGGTTGGGAGATGAGCCCCAGGGCCACGCCGCGGTCGAGGAAGAGGCGGACCGCCTCGCGTCCGCGCTCGCCGTAATCGAGCGTCCAGGCGTTGACGTACATGCCGACGAACTCGTCGGCCTGGGCACGGTCGAGGCCGCGCGCATAGCTCATGGCGTGATCGAGAGCGCCTGCGCGGTGGTCCAATCCATACGCGATGCTGTCGCGAAGATGGCGTGAAACCATACGCGTCATGTCTCTGCCGAGGTCCTTGCGGATGACGTTGCCACCTAGCGGGAGGGGCAGCCCGGTCTCCTGAAACCACCATTCGCCCATGTCGGCCACGAGGTGCAATCCGCGGTCACCGAACGTCAGCTGTCCTTCGTGGATGAGGAGACCCATGTCCACGTCGCCGTTCACCACGGCGTCCTCGATCTGGTCGAACGGCGTGAAGACGGGGGTGAAGTCCGGCTCGTACATCTGCAACGCGAGGAAGGCGCTCGTGAGCGGGCCAGGGATCGCGATGCGCCGGCCCTTCACGTCGGCGCGGGTCGAGGGCTGACGGGCGACGAGCCGCGGTCCGTACCGGTCGCCCATCGATGCGCCGTGCGGGAGCAGGGCATACATGTCGCTCAGGTAGGCGTAGGCGTGGATCGAGACGGCGGTGACCTCGAGCTCCGCCTTCAGCGCGCGCTGATTGAGGGTTTCGATGTCCTGGAGCTCGTGCACGTACGTGAGGCCTTCGGTATCGATCTTCCCGGCCGCGAGCGCATAGAACATGAACGCGTCGTCGGAATCCGGGCTGTGGGCAACGTGGATCGTGGTCATGGCGTCATTTCGGGGTTGATCGGGCAGCGGCCACCGCGGCATCGATGTCCGTCTTGTGCAGCAGGTACTCCGGCAGGGCGGCCGAGCGCTCCTTCAGCTCCTCGGCGAGGAGCCGCGCGTCGAGCTCGCGGGCGCGCGCCGCGTTCTTCTGGAGGCGGGCGACCTTCGCGGCGAGGATGAGCCCGAGCAGGTGCGTGGGGCGCGTGCGGAGGATGGTGTCGGCCTGGGCGCTCGTGAGGGCGATGTCGCCGCCGACTTCTCCGATGCGTCCGAGGTCGTAGCGATGATCGAGCGTCATGGGGGTCAGGCGCTCGTATGCGGCGACCGCCATGGGCATGAAGGTACGAACGTTCTCCGCCTGTCCCGCCTCGTTCTCCCGCATGATGCGCTCGTACAGCCGTTCGGCCTGTTGCTCGGGCGTCATCTGGCTGATGTCGGGAGCGCGCGGCATCCCGCCCGCCTGAGGTGCGCCGAGTGGGGGGGCGGCGGCCATCTGGGGCGGCGCCTCTCCGCGCGTGCGAAAGCGCTGGCCGACCACGAGCGAGATCAGTGCGACGAGTGCAATTGCCGCCACGGCCCAGGGGAGGGCGTTCGCGAGTCCGCGCGCCGCGGGCGCCGAGGTGCCGGCAGGGGTGCCGCAGCGATGGCAGAAGCGTGCGCCGGGGGAAAGGGGAGCGGCGCAGCTACCGCAGGCCGCACCAGCGAGGGCGGTCCCGCAGCTCGCGCAAAAGCGGCCGGAGGCCGGCACGCCGCACGAGGGGCACGGGGTGGTTTCAGTCATGGGCGAAACTTAAGCGTCCGCCAGACGCGCGCGTCGCTCGATTGACACCATGCCACCGCTCAACGACCATTCCGCCGTGACCCACTCCCGCGCACTGCTCCCGGACCTCAAGGGCGCCACGACGAAGGACGTGCTCGAGCTGGCCCAATCGCTCAACGTCCGCTTCCTCCGCCTGCAGTTCACCGACATCCTCGGTGTGAACAAGAACGTGGAGCTGCCGTCGTCGCAGTTCGAGAAGGCGCTTGCCGGCGACATCATGTTCGACGGCTCGAGCAGCGAGGGGTTCGTGCGGACGGAGGAGAGCGACATGCTGCTCGCGCCCGACCTCTCGACGTTCCGGATCTTTCCGTGGGGCGATCCCGAGCATCGCGTGGGGCGGTTGATCTGCGACATCTATACACCTACGGGCGAACATTTTCCCGGAGACCCGCGCGGTGCCCTGAAGCGCGTGATCGCGGATGCAGCGAGCATGGGCTACGTGATGAACGCGGGGATGGAAGCCGAGTTCTTCATGTTCAAACTCGGACCCGACGGCGCGCCGAGCACAGCGACGCATGATGTCGGGTCGTATTTCGATCTGACGCCGGTGGACCTCGGCGAAGACGCACGCCGCGCGATTGTCGACCGGCTCGAGCAGATGGGATTTGAAATCGAGGCGGCGCATCACGAGGTGGCGCACGGACAGCACGAGATTGATTTCCGATACGCCGATGCACTGACAACGGCCGACAATCTCGCGACGTTCCGTTTCGTCGTGCGTGATGTGGCGAAGCAGTTCGGGATGCATGCGTCGTTCATGCCAAAGCCGATCTTCGGACAGAATGGCAGCGGCATGCACACACACCAGTCGCTCTTTCGCGACGGCAAGAACGCTTTTTTTGATCCGAAGGGCGAGTACGAAATGTCGTCGAACGCGCATCATTACATCGGCGGATTGCTGACGCACGCACGCGGAATGAGCGCGATCACGAACCCGTTGGTCAACTCGTACAAGCGCCTCGTGCCGGGCTATGAAGCGCCGATCAATGTCGCGTGGAGCATGCGCAACCGCTCGCCGCTCATTCGCGTGCCGGCGCGCCGCGGCACGGGGACGCGCGTCGAATTGCGCTCGCCGGATCCGAGTGCGAATCCATACCTCGCGCTCGCCGTGATGCTCGCGGCGGGACTCGATGGCATCGAGCAGAAAGCGTCGTCGCGCGAGCCCGTGAACGAGAACATCTGGGAGATGTCGCACCGCGAAAAGCGCCGTCTGCGGATCGACGATCTGCCGCACGATTTGAACGAAGCGTGCGATGAGCTCGAAAAGAGCGATGTCGTACAGGCGGCGCTCGGCCGCCACATCACGACGAACTTTCTCGCGGCGAAGCGTCAGGAGTGGCGCGACTATATTTCGCAGGTCAGTCAGTGGGAACTCGATAACTACCTCGCGAAGTACTGAGGCGTGCCGGCACGACGTCGCTGGATTTCCCCGATCGCGGTCGCGGTCGTTTCGCTTTGGTCTGCAGGGCGGGCACGGCCGATTCAGGCACAGCCGGTCAGCGACCGATCCGACTGCCGCACCGACACCCTGAACGCGGGGTTCCCGCGCAACTGGATCGGGGCGACCGTCGGACAGATCACGATTGACTCGCGGAATGTCGAAGCGCCCTCGCCGTTTCTTGCCGCCGCGGTGCACGTCGTGCACCGGCCGACGCGGTTGGCCGTGATCGAGACGGAGTTGAGTTTCGCCGCCGGTGATCCGGTGGATTCCTTGCTCATTCTCGAGTCCGTGCGACGCCTGCGACGCACGCAGTTGTTTTCCGAGACCGTCGTCACTGGCGTACGATGCGGCGCCGGCGCCGTAAATTTTCGTGTGATCTCGCAGGATGCGTGGAGTCTGCGCGCCGATGCGCGATACGGTCGCGTCTCGTCGCGGGTTGCGCTTAGCGAGATCAATCTGTTTGGCACCGGCCGCTCGCTGTCCGTCGCGGCTGAGCGGCTCGAAGATCGCAATGCGCTCAGTATCGGCCTGATCGATCCGCAATTAGCGGGACGCCGGCTCCGCGGTGCGGTGCTGGTTCGCAACTACGCCGATGGACGAGCCTGGCAATGGAGTTTGCGCACGCGCGAGCTTTCGCCGCGCGATCCGTGGCGCGTGGCACTGATGAGCTACCAACTCGGGCGGCTCGGGGTTAATCCGCTGACCCAGACGACCGACAGCATCGATCGGCGCACCGTCTCGGCAACGGCGAGTTGGCGCTTCGCTGTGGACGACGACGCGGCGTACGCGCTCGTGTTCGGTGTGGAGAACGAGTACGCCAAGCTGTCGATCATTCGCCGCGGAGTCTTGCTCGGACGATCCAGCGTTCGGCGCGACTTCACGGCGCCGTTGCTCGGGGTCGCCCGGCGATCGTTGCGCTTCGGCGCGATCAACTGGCTGGTGCCGGGGCAAGCGCCGGCCGAGATACCGCTTGGGTTTGAAGGTGAAGTCGTCGCAAGCTTCGGACACGATCTTGCGACGAAGGGGGCGATCGGACACCTCGACGGCTGGACGGGCTTCACGTCGCTGCTCTCACCGGGAACCGTATTGACCGGTGACGCCTGGGTGTCGGGTTATTTCAATAGTGATTCCGTATCGAACGGGAGGCTTCGCCTCGCGGGGGCGATCTTTCAACGCGCGCGCGCGGGGCTCTGGATCCTGCGCGTCGCCAACGAACGTGTGTACAATCCGGACCCCGACGTATTTGCGCTCTCCATTCTCGACCCGATGTTGCGCGCGATCACGGCGAACTCGCGCCTTGCCGAAACGGCGCTGACGATCACGGCCGAGCGCTCGCTGCACTTGTACTCGACGGAAGGGAGGTGGGCGCTGGACGGCGCGCTCTTCACGACCTATACCGAACGCCATAACAGTCTCGACGTGTCGACAGGCGTCGCGTCGAATCAGGAAGCGATTGTCGTCGGGATCGGTTTTCGCCGCGTCCGCAATCAGCCGACGCAGCCGCTCGTGGCGATTGATATCGGAAAGGTGGTATGGCGCAACACGAGTTTGCCGAACCGCTGGATCGTTTCGATTTCCACCGTCCCGTGGCTCAACGCCGGTCGGTTCCGCGACGGTCTGCGCGAATCAGCGCGCTGACGTCCGTTCGGGACGAACGAAGCCCCGCCGGTCCAACTGGCGGGGCTTCGTCACCACGCGGGCGTGATCAGACCGGGAAGAGCATCTCACGATAACGCGGCAGCGGCCAGTAGCCGTCGCCGATCGAAATCTCGAGTGCGTCGCTGATCGCGCGCACCGCTTCCATCGTCTCGGCGCCGCTGCTGGTGAGCAGCTGAGCCTGCTTCTCGGCGTGGTCGTGCAATCCTTCCGCTTTTGCGATGACCGCGTGAAGCACTGCGGCGCGCTTCTGCAGTTTTTCGACGAGCGCGCCGGCGGTGTTTGCAGCGGCCACCTGCGGAATCGGCTTGATGCCGGCGCTCTTCGCCTTCGACGCCGCATCGGCGAGCGAGCCGAGGTACGCGTACGATGCCGGGAGCACCATCGTGTCGACGATTTCAGCGAGCGTGTGCAGCTCGATGAGCATGTCCTTGATGTAGCGCTCGAGACGGATGTGGTAGCGCGACTTCACCTCTTCCTCGGTGAGGATGCCGAGATCGGTGAAGAGCTTGAGCGACTGCTTGGTGACGATCTGCTGCAGCGCCTCCGGCGAGCGGCGGAAGTTCGGCAGGCCGCGCTTCTTCGCCTGGACGACCCAGTCGGCGGAGTAGCCGTTGCCTTCGAAGCGGATCGTCTCGGTCGACTTGAAGGCCTCGCGGATCACCTTGAGCACCGCGTCGTCCTTCGACTTGGTGGTCTTGAGTTCCTTCGTGATCGCCGCCGTAAGCTCACCGATGGCCTCGGCGGCCGTCGCGTTGAGGAGCATCACCGGGAAGGCGATCGACTGCGAGGAACCGACGGCGCGGAATTCAAACTTCGCGCCAGTGAAGGCGAATGGCGACGTACGATTCCGGTCGGTATTGTCCTTGGCGATTTCCGGCAGCTTGGCGACGCCGAGCTGGATCATCGCCTGCGCGGCGCCCTGCTTGCCCGTCTTGCCGGCCGCGATGTCTTCGATGACGCGCGTCAGCATGTCGCCCATGAAGACCGAGATAATCGCCGGCGGCGCTTCGTTGGCGCCAAGCCGGTGCTCGTTGCCGCTGGACGCGATACCGGCGCGCAGCAGACCGGCATGACGATGCA
>JBKJMP010000443.1:0-3853 GCA_046596395.1 Gemmatimonadaceae bacterium | reverse complement strand
ACCGTGCTCGAGGACCTGCGAGCCTTTGCGAGCCACAACCGCATCGATCTCCATGTCGTCGCGAGCAGGAAGCAATGTGAGCAGCTCGTCGAGACGTTGAAGCCGGACCTGTGCTTTGTGGTCGGGTGGTATTGGCTCGTCAGTGAAGCGGCAATACAAGGCGTGCCTTTCGGGTTCATCGGGATCCATAACTCGCTCCTCCCGCGCTTCCGGGGCGGCTCACCACTCCCTTGGCAAATCATTGCCAATGAGCAGGAGGTGGGATTCTCGCTCTTTTCGTTCACTGCGGGCATGGACGACGGTCCGGTCTGGGCGTCGGGAAGTGTGCTGCTGGACCCGGATGATGGGGTCGCCGAAGTGCTCGAGAAGCTCGAGGAGAAAACGCTGGACGTGATGCGGGACGCGTATCCACGGATTCTCAGCGGCACCATCACTCCGCGCGAGCAGGATCACGCGTTAGCCACATATTGCGCTCAAAGGCTCCCTGGGGACGGCTTCATCGATTGGCGGACGCCAGCGCGCGACGTTCACAATTTCATTCGCGCGCAGTCCGAACCGTACCCCGGCGCGTTCACGTATTACCGAACCGGCGTGATGAAGATCTGGAAGTCGCGCGTGTTCGGGCCCGTGTACTACGGATCGCCGGGGCAGATTGCCAGGATTGCCGGTGAGCACGTGTTCGTCATCTGCGGTGACCACCGCGCGATCCTCCTCGAGGACGTCGAATGGGGAGCGCAGCGCGGAAAGGCCGCCACCGTGATCACGTCGATCAAGCACAGGCTCGGGGTGCTAGACGGCGGCGCTCTCCCCTAGGCGTGCCTCGTCGTGATGCGCGAGGAACCACCGATACGTGCGCTCGATACCCTCGCGTAAGTGGATGGACGGACGCCAGCCGGTTTCACGAAGCCGGGACGAGTCCAGGAGCTTCCTCGGAGTTCCATCGGGTTTGCTCCGGTCAAAGGTGAGCGACCCCGAGAATCCGACGATCTCCTTTACCATCTGGGCGAGCTCGCCGATGGACACGTCGTCGCCATAGCCGACGTTCACGATCTCGTTCACCGCATCCGGCCCGCCGACCGTCGCGCCATTGGACGATGGCTCGGCCCACGTTCTCATCAGGTGGACCGATGCGTCGGCCATGTCGTCCACATGCAGAAACTCGCGGCGTGGAGTACCGGTGCCCCACACGACGACTTCCTGATCCCCAGCGAGCTTCGCGTCGTGGAACCGACGGATGAGGGCCGGAAGCACGTGACTGCCCGCGCGGTCGAAGTTGTCGCCCTCGCCGTAGAGATTCGTGGGCATGGCACTGATGTAGGCCGTACCATGCTGGCGGTTGTAGCTGCGACACATGATGATGCCCGCAATCTTCGCGACCGCATAGGGCTCATTCGTCGGCTCGAGCGTTCCCGACAACAGGGACTCTTCCCGAATGGGCTGCTCGGCGAACTTGGGATAGATGCACGAGCTACCAAGAAAGAGCATCTTCTTTACTCGCGTGGCGTGCGCGGCTTCGATGACGCTCAGCTGAATCAGCAGGTTGTCCCGGATGAAGTCGGCCGGATACGTATTGTTGGCGAGTATCCCCCCGACCTTTGCCGCCGCAAAAAAAATGTGTGTCGGCCGCTCCTCCTCGAAGAATCCCCGCACCGCCGCTCGGTCGGACAGGTCCAACTCCTCTCGCGTGCGGAGCAACAGGTCGCGGTAGCCGAGCCCCTGAAGTCGGCGCACGATCGCGGAGCCCACCAACCCCCGGTGTCCCGCGACGAAGATTCGATCCTCCATGTTCATCTCCGCTCGCGCTCCGCCAGCACCATGTCGGCATCGACCATCATGCGGACCAGCTCATCGAATCCGACCGTGCATTTCCACCCGAGCTCACGCTCGGCCTTGGACGCGTCGCCCAGCAGGACGTCCACTTCGGTCGGTCGATCGTAGCGAGGGTCGTACTCCACGTGCTTCTGCCAATCCAGCCCCGCGTGCGCAAAGGCTTTCTCCACGAATTCGCGCACCGTGTGCGTCTCCCCCGTGGCAATCACGAAATCGTCCGGCCGCGACGCCTGGAGGATCCGCCACATGGCTTCAACGAAGTCCCCGGCGAAGCCCCAGTCGCGCCTCGCGTCCAGGTTTCCCAGGAAGAGCTTGTCCTGCACCCCGAGCCGAATGCGCCCGACGGCCCGCGTGATCTTGCGCGTCACGAACGTCTCGCCTCGCCGCGGGCTCTCGTGGTTGAACAAGATCCCGTTGGAAACGAACAACCGATATGCCTCGCGATAGTTGATCGCATACCAGTGAGCCGCGACCTTGCTCACGGCGTAGGGGCTTCGTGGATAGAACGGGGTCGATTCGGATTGCGGCGCCGGTGCGGCGCCGAACATCTCGGAGCTGCCCGCCTGGTACACACGGATCTGTCGTCCTTTCGACTCCTCAAAATCTCGAACGGCCTCCAGGATCCTGAGCGTTCCCACAGCGACGACGTCAGCCGTGTATTCCGGCTCGTCGAAGGACACGCGCACATGGCTCTGTGCAGCGAGGTGGTAGAGTTCATCCGGCGCAATCGAATGAATCAGGCGGCGGAGACCGCCACCGTCCGAGAGATCACCGTAATGAAGCAGGAGTCGCACGTCGCGCTCATGGGGATCGTGGTAGAGATGATCCAGGCGCGAGGTATTGAACGAGGATGAGCGGCGGATGATTCCATGGACTTCGTAACCCTTGGCGAGCAGCAACTCGGCGAGATACGAGCCATCCTGTCCGGTGATACCAGTGATGAGTGCGCGACGCATTTGGTGTGAATCGGAAGAAGGCAGAACGAGCTCCGCTCGCCCGTGAGGAACTAAAGGTAGCCTTCTTCAGCGTAGCCTGCCGCGCAGGGGGGGCAGCCGGCCTTAATCGCGCGCCGCTGGGCGTGGCTGCGAGATTCGGCCCCGCACTCGCTGCGGGATGACAGCCGCCGGCAGGTAGATCCCGTCAGGTACATCCTCACCTGCCACCTGCCCCGCCACTCCCGCCGACGGCGTTGGCAATGTGAGGCTGGACGCAGACGCTGGAACGAAGTCGGGCACGATCTGCCGCAACAGCGTCCGGATCACCGCATCGTCACTGTCCTGCAGCCCCGCGACCATCAGCGAATCGATGAGCGGCACCACGCTCTCGTGAAACGGCATCTTCCGCGCCCGAAGCACCTTGGGGTGATCCGTCCGCTCCGCCACCTCGTCGCCCCAGAACATCTCCTCGAACAACTTCTCGCCCGCGCGGGCCCCGATGAACTTGAACTCGATGTCCGTTCCGACTTCCAGTCCGGACAACCGGATCAGGTCCGTCGCGAGATCCACGACCTTCACCGGCTCGCCCATGTCCAGCATGAACAGGTCGCCGTTCCGGCCCATGGCGCCCGCCTGGAGAATCAACTGCACCGCTTCGGAAATGGTCATGAAGAAGCGACGCATCTCCGGGTGCGTGATCGTCACCGGACCTCCGGCCTTGATCTGGCGCTCGAACATCGGCACCACGCTGCCCCGGCTCCCGAGCACGTTCCCGAATCGTACCGAGACGTACGAGCCTTTCGCGTTCAGTGCCGCCTGCCGCACCACGTGCTCGGCCACACGCTTGGTCGCGCCCATCACATTCGTCGGACGCACCGCCTTGTCGGTGGACACCAGGACGAAATGCTCCACGCCATGTTCGAGCGAAAGCTCGACCACGTTCCGCGTACCGATCACGTTGTTCGTCACCGCTGCGCCGGGATTCGCTTCCATCAACGGCACGTGCTTGTGCGCCGCCGCATGAAACACCGAGCGTGGCCGGTACCGCTCGAACACGGTCGCCATGAGCTCGCGGTCGCGCACGTCCG
>JBKJMP010000396.1:0-5629 GCA_046596395.1 Gemmatimonadaceae bacterium | reverse complement strand
CTGAATGTAGCGCCGAGTTCATTCCCCGGTGAGAGAACGACCGAATGACGAACCCGTCGAACCCCTTCAAACCGCAGCTCTCGTTCGGGCAGATCCTGAACATGAACGTCGGGTTCTTCGGCATCCAGTACAGCTTCGGGCTCCAGCAGAGCAACATGAGCCCCATCTACCGCTACCTGGGAGCGGACGAGGCGACCCTCCCGCTCCTGTGGCTCGCTGGGCCGATGACGGGATTGCTCGTGCAGCCGATTATCGGCGCCATGAGTGATCGCACCACGAGCCGCTACGGGCGACGGACGCCGTACTTCCTGATCGGGGCCGTGCTCTGCAGCATCGCACTGCTGTGGATGCCGTTCAGCTCGACGCTCTGGATGGCTGCCAGCCTGCTCTGGATCCTGGACGCGGGCAACAACATCACGATGGAGCCCTATCGCGCGTTCGTCAGCGACCGCCTCGACGAGAGCCAGCATTCCCTCGGCTTCCTGACGCAGAGCGCATTCACCGGCCTCGGGCAGACGCTGTCGTACCTGACGCCTTCGATTCTCGTCTTCATCGGGCTCAACCGGGATCGCGTGAACGCGAATGGCATTCCGCTGATCACGATCGGTGCGTTCCTGATCGGGTCGGTGTTGTCGATCACGTCCATCCTCTGGACGGTGCGCACGACGAAGGAGATCCCGCTCGCCGCCGAGGAGCGTGCGCGGATGCAGGCGATGCCGCGCGGCCTGGGCGCGTCGATTCGCGAGGTGGTGGACGCCATGCGCGACATGCCGGCAACGATGAAGCAGCTCGCGCTGATGAAGCTGTTCCAGTGGTACGCGATGTTCTGCTACTGGCAGTACATCGTGCTGTCGATCGCAGCGACATTGTATGACACGCGCGACGCCGCGTCGGCAGGCTTTCGCGAGGCGAACCTCGTGAATGGCCAGATCGGCGGCTTCTACAACTTCGTGGCATTCGTGTCCGCGTTCGCCATGGTGCCGTTCGCGCGACGCCTCGGGCCCAAGTTCCTGCATGCGATCTGCCTCACGCTCGCCGGCATCGCGATGCTCTCCATTCCGGAGATCACCAATCGCGGACTGCTGTTCATTCCCATGATCGGGGTGGGACTCGCATGGGCCAGCATCATGGCCAATCCGTACGTCATGCTCGCCGGCTGCATCCCGGCGCAGCGCGTGGGTGTGTACATGGGCATCTTCAACATGTTCATCGTCATTCCCATGATGATCCAGATCTTCACGCTCCCGCTCTACTACCGCTCGCTCCTGGGCGGCGATCCGGGGAATGTCATTCGCCTTGCAGGAGCCCTCTTGATTCTCGCCGCCATATCCGTGCTGTTCGTCCGGATCACGCCTCCCGCGCGCGCGCTGCATGGCGCAGCGCGAGCAGTTGGTGCAGTCCTGATCGCCGTCGCGCTCTCCGCGTGCGCGGGTCCCTCGATCGGCACGTCGAGCGCCCGGGGTGCGCAGGTCGCGCCGTCCGCACTGTACGATGCCTCGCGCGACCTCGGGCCACTGTTCCACGACATCCAGGTCGCGCGCGTGTTCCCGGACTCCAAGACGCTCGTGGACGCGCGGCCGCTGTTCGCGCCGTCGGCCATCACGGCGGATTACGCGGTGGCCAGGGGCACTGCCGGCTTCGATCTCGCGGCCTTCGTCGCACGCAACTTCGAAGCGCCGAGGCTGGCGGGGGAGGGCGTGCGGACGGATACGGCGCGCACGATGGAGGAGCACATCGCGGCGCTCTGGCCATCGTTGACACGCCCGCGCGACGCCGTGGATGCGCGATCGTCGCTCATCCCGCTGCCGGGCGCGTACGTCGTGCCCGGCGGGCGCTTCCGCGAGATCTACTATTGGGATTCGTACTTCACGATGCTCGGCCTGCTGGAGAACGGGCGCGCGGACCTCGTGAAGAACATGCTCGACAACTTTGCGCATCTGGTGATGACCGTGGGGCACATCCCGAACGGCAATCGCACCTACTATCTCGGGCGGAGCCAGCCGCCGTACTTCGCGGCGATGGTCGGTCTCTACGCGACGGCCACGGATACCGCGCGCGCCGTTCCGTACATCGAGGCGCTCGAGCGCGAGCACGCGTTCTGGATGGAAGGTGCGCAGGCGCTGGCGCCGGGCCAGGCGCACCGTCGCGTCGTGCGGCTGTCGAACGGCACGGTACTCAACCGCTACTGGGACGACAACCCGGCGCCACGCCCCGAATCATATCGGGAGGATTTCGAGCTCGCCCAGTTGCTCCCGGTTGCGCAACGCGCACTCTTGTATCGAAACATCCGCGCGGCCGCCGAGAGCGGGTGGGATTTCTCGAGCCGCTGGATGCGTGATCCGCAGGACCTCAAGTCGCTCGAGACCACCGACCTGATTCCGGTGGACTTGAACAGCCTGTTGTACCACGCCGAGCGTACGATCGCTGCCTTGCGCGCGCACCGCGGGCGTGCCGGCGACTCCGCGGTTACGCAGCGATTCAACAGCGCGGCCGACGTACGACGCTCGGCGCTCCTGGCCGCGGCGTATGATCCAGGCGAGGGATTCTTCTTCGATGTGCGGTGGCGGAGCGGCGAGCGCGTGACCGATCGTCCGACGATGGCTGCCGCCGCGGCGTTGTTTTTTGGCCTTGCGACGGCAGAGCAGGGGGGCGCCGTCGCGGCGCGACTCGGGCGCGAGTTCCTGAAGCCTGGGGGATTCACCACGACGACCATCGCGTCGGGGCAGCAGTGGGATTCGCCGAATGGCTGGCCGCCGCTCCAGTGGATGGGCGCCGAAGGGGTTCGGCGGTACGGGCGCGCGGACATCGCGGACGACGCGCGCAACCGGTGGCTGGCCCTCAACCGGCGCACGTATCGGGCGACGGGGAAGATGACGGAGAAGTATGACGTGAATGACCTGAGCAGGCGCGCGGGGGGCGGCGAGTATCCGGCGCAGGATGGCTTCGGGTGGACGAATGGCGTGGCACAGGCGATGTCGGCGCAGGAGCGCCGTCGGCCCGCTTCTCCCGCACCGCGGCCGTAGCTAACCAAACCCAGACCACGGAACGCCGAGGACGCCGAACCTGCGCACGCCGGCGTTCCGCGGACTGGGCTTCCCGGAGACTCCGGCTACCGACGCTGCGTGAGTTGGTACGCGTAGGTCTGCATTGGGGCGAGGGTACCGAGGGGCGCGCTTGTGTTGAGCGCCATGCTGGCGCCTCCGCGAAGCAACTCCCTCGCAGCGTATGACCCGAATAACAGTCCGTCGACCTTTGAGATGGTGACCCCGGAGATCGGTGTTGTGCCGAGGTTGGCGACCACCAGCACCGCACTTGTGCGATCGCGTCGGAGAAAGGCGAGAACCGCATCGTTGTTCGTCGTCAGCGGCACGAGCTCGCCGGCGCCGAGTGCTGCGTTTGACCCGCGCAGATGGATGAGGCGGCGATACAGGTTGAGCAGGGAGCGCGGGTCGCGGTCCTGCGCCTGCACCATGACCCTGCTTGAATCCGGCTGGAGCGGCTCCCACGGCGCGCCCGTCGTGAAGCCCGCCGCGTGGCCACCCGTCCAGTGCATCGGCGTGCGAAGGCGCTCGTCGGGCTTGTCGCCTGTCATGCCGATCTCCTCGCCGTAATAGACGAACGGCATGCCGGGCAGCGTGAAGAGCAACTCGGCAGCGAGGCGGGCGCGCGCGGTGTCGCCGCCGAGTGCCGTGACGGTGCGCGTCTGGTCGTGATTGCGCTGGAAGGTGGACCAGCGGTGCGCGGGCTGGGCGGCCTGCATCCGCATGAATGGCGCGAGCAGCTTCGACGCGGAACCGGTGCGCACCGCGTCGAGCAACGCGTCGGAGAGGGCGAAGGCGAAGTAGGCGTCGAGCTGGTCGGGATAGTAGGTGAGCACGGTGCTGAGGCTGTCCCACACCTCACCAACGGTGAAGGCGCGCGGTGCAATGCGGCGGACGTCGGCGCCGAAGTCGCGAAGGATGTCGTGCGTCTCCCGCGTGTCCTTGACGACGTTGCCCACTTCGACGAGGTAGGGCACCGCGTCGAGACGGAAGCCGTCGACGCCCATCTCGGTGAGCCAGTAGCGCGCGACGCGCTTGGCCTCCTCGCGCACCGCCGGGTTCTCGTAGTTGAGGTCGGGCATTCCCGACCAGAAAATGCCGTAGTAGTACTCGTCGCGGACCGGCGACTTGTGCCACACGTCCTGGCCCCACGGCCCCTTGATGTCGGGCCGCGTGCGCGAGAAACGGAACCAGCTCCGGTAGGGCGACGTCGTGTCGCGGAGCGCCGCCTTGAAGTACGGATGCTCGTTCGATGCGTGGTTGAGGACGAGGTCCACGAGGACACGGATTCCCCGTTTGTGAGCTGCCGCCATGAAGCGCTTGAAGTCGGCGGTCGTGCCGTACTCGGGGTTGACGCGATAGTAGTCCTTCACGTCGTACCCGTGATAGCTCGGCGAGGCCGCGACGGGCATGAGCCAGATGCACCGGGCACCCAGGTCGCCCATGGCGCGCGGGTTGCCGTCGTTGATATAGTCGAGCTTCCGGGTCAGGCCATTGAGGTCACCGATGCCGTCGCCGTCGGAGTCGTAGAACGAGCGGACGAAGATCTCGTAGCAGACGGCGCCCTTCTTCCAGTCCTCGCGGGCGGCCTGGGACTCGACTGCGACGGGGAATGCCAGGATAGTGGCGAGGAGCGCTGGCGCAAGGATTCTCATGGGATGCATCGAGTGGAGAGAGGTCCCGGAATGCTACGGCGGAATCGTGTGCCCGCCAGCCTCTGGTGAGCCCAGACCGCGGAACGCCGATGACGCCGAGACTGCGCACGCCGACGTCGCTGTAACCGCGTCAAAGGGCACTGCAGGGGCTTTCATGTCCCGAGGGCGATTATCCGGATGCCCGGAAGGGATCCATTGTCATGGTGGGGGCAGGCTTCTCTCTCTCGGGAAGGGCCTCAATTCAAGGAAACGAAAAACGCCGTTACGGCGACGTCGGCGTGCGCTTCTTTCGGCGTCATCGGCGTTCCGCGGTCTGGGTTTCGACCCTATCCAGATACAATCCCACAAGCATTTTCATGCGCATGGAAAAACCGCGACTCCAGTTCTGGCAGCTCTTCAACATGAGCTTCGGCTTCCTCGGCATTCAGTTCGGCTGGGGATTGCAACTCGCGAACATGTCAGCCGTCTACGAGAAGCTCGGCGCGCGCCCGGACGAGGTGCCGCTCCTCTGGCTCGCGGCGCCGGTGACAGGACTCCTCGTCCAGCCCATCATCGGCGTGATGAGCGACCGCACCTGGGGACCACTCGGCCGGCGCCGCCCCTACTTCCTCATCGGGGCCATCCTCGCTTCAATCGCGCTGTTCTTCATGCCGACGTCTGGCACCCTGTGGATGGCGGCCGGCCTGCTCTGGGTGCTCGATGCGTCGGTGAACGTCTCGATGGAGCCGTTTCGCGCCTTCGTCGCCGACAAGCTCAACACGTCGCAGCGCACGGCGGGCTACGTCATGCAGTCGTTCTTCATTGGCGTGGGGGCGAGCCTCGCGAACGCGCTGCCGCTGTTCCTGAGCTGGATGGGGGTGACAGGGACGACGGCGAGCGGCATCCCGCTCACGGTGAAATACGCGTTCCAGGTCGGCGCCGTGGTGTTCCTCG
>JBKJMP010000386.1:0-4195 GCA_046596395.1 Gemmatimonadaceae bacterium | reverse complement strand
CTGGTTCGTGACGACGGGTGCGACGGTGCATCGATCAGGTGAGCGAGCAGCACGCGCAGCTTCGCGCGCGCCTTGAAGAGCTGAGACTTGGATCCTCCCGCGGTGATCCCCAGTTCGGTGGCGATCTCCTCGTGGGTGTAGCCTTCCACATCGTGCAGCAGGAAAACGGTGCGCGCCCCAGGGGGCAGCTTGGCCGCCGCCTCCTCGATGGTGCCGGCCAGCAGCGCACGCTCGGCCTCCGGCTCCACCGACGCCGTGTCGTCCTCCACCGCCACCTCGATCGCCGCCAGCCGCCGCGTGCGGCGCAGGGCGTTCAGCGTCCGGTTCACCGCGATGCGGTGCGCCCAGGTGCCGAACTGCGAATCTCCCCGAAACGTCGGCAGCGCCCGGAATATCTGGATCCAGACGTCCTGCGCGACATCCGCCGCCAGGTCCTGATCGTGTCCGACGAGCCGGCGGACCACCACGTCGATATGCGGCGCGTGGCGGGTCCAAAGGGCCCGCATCGCCGCCTGATCGCCAAGGATGGCGCGCTGGACAGTGAGCTGATCATTCTCCATGACGGTCATACAATCTGTCACGACAAGGGCGGGAAAGGTTGCCGAGTGGGGCCCCGGAGGATTGCCGCCCTACGGCCCGAAACGGCGGGCGGTTGCGGCACGCGGTCGCGCCACGGAACGCGTGCGGCAGACGGTTGCGGCACGCGGTCGCGCCCCGGAACGCGTTCCGCCTCGCGCAACCGTCCGCCGCACGCCGACCGCGTCACGTGGCGCGTCCCGCCTCACGCAACCGGTAGTCCGGGCAGTTACCGGTTCACCGGTTACCGGCCGTTCGCAGTTACACCGAAAGCTCTTGCTCGTCGAACATTCGTAGTCCTAATTATGCGGACCACGGGCGGGGAACACTCCCCTGTATCTGGAAGTATCTGCTCAAAGCCGGGCGCAACAGCTCCCACCTGGCTCGGAATTCCATCAATCGCTCCCATCCGCGCCCTGCCCGTCACGGCAGGGCGTACGCTGCATGAAGCATCCCCAAGGAGTCCCGCGTTGCTGAGTTACCTGTTCGCCGCCGCAACCCTGCTGCACGCGCCGCTCACTGGCGAAGGCCTGCCCGTGAAGCGGCCGAGTGCCGTGGGTATGTCCGCCGCGCGGCTGGCCACGATCGATCGCGTCATCGAACGCGGCATCAAGGCCGGTGGCTACCCGGGAGCCGCCGTCGTCGTTGGACGCAAGGGCGCAACCGTGTGGGAGAAGGGCTTCGGCCGCCTCGGCTGGACGAGCGAGTCCGGCGGCGTCGTCCCCGAGCGCACCATTTATGACCTCGCCTCCCTCACCAAGGTCGTTGGCACCACCACCGCCGTCATGATCCTGTTCGACGAGGGCAAGTTCGCCCTCGACGACCAGATCTCGAGGTTCATCCCGGAGTTCTCCGGCGGCGGCAAGGAGAACGTCACCATCCGTCAACTGCTCGAGCATCGCTCCGGCCTTCCCGCCGGCCGCGATCTCTGGCGCATCGCGCATACCCCCGACGAGGCGCGCGCGGCGGTCATCTCCACCAACCTCTTTGCCCAGCCCGGCCAGTACTTCGAGTACTCCGACCTCGGCGCCGACATGCTCGGCTTCATGGTCGAGGTGATCACCGGCGAGAAGCTCGACGTCTTCCTCGCGCGCCGCGTGTTCACGCCGCTCGAGATGACCGACACGCAATTCAGGCCCGACGCATCGCTCCGCGGACGCATTGCCCCCACGGAGCTCACCCCGCCGCGCGGCTACCCCATTCGCGGCGAGGTCCACGACGAGAATGCCTACGCCCTCGGCGGCGTTGCCGGTCACGCCGGCCTGTTCAGCACCGTGAGCGACCTCTCCATCTTCGCGCAGATGATGCTGAACGGCGGCACCTACAACGGCGTCCGCATCATCGCCGATAGCACCGTCCAGCTCTTCACGCGCCGCGCGGCCGGCTCGCGCGCGCTGGGCTGGGACACCTGCGCCGGCCAGTTCGGTTGCGGCAAGTATCTCGATGCGGGCGCGTACGGCCACACCGGCTTCACGGGCACGTCGCTCTGGATCGATCCGGATCGCGAGATGTTCGTCATCCTGCTCACCAACCGCGTGCACGCCGCCAAGGCGCGTCGGCCCGCCAAGGTGATCTCCGACGTCCGAGCCGATCTGGCCGACGCCGCGGCGCTTGCCGTGACCGACGTCCGAGGCGGTCCGATCGCCATGCCGCGGCAGTTCAGGTCCGACCGCGCCGTGGGCTGGAACAAGCCCGAGCGCGCCGCTCGCGGCCGCAGCAGGGGCAAGATGACGACGTCCGCCAAGGCCAAGGCCGCCTCCGCGCGCGCCAAGGCGGCTGCCGCGAAGAAGAAGGCCTCGGCCAGGAAGCCCGTCGCGAAGAAGCCAGTCGCCAAGAAGGCGTCCGTGAAGCCCAGCAGTTCCAAGGCCTCCGCGAGCCGCACGGCCACCGCGAAGAAGAAACCCGTCGCGACGACGACGGCGCGCAGGACCTAGTAGTTTTCGGGCATGTCAAACGACGAATCGCCCGCACCAGCGCCGGGCACCTCCGCCGCCTTCTCCGAGTTCAGCCTCGAGCAGGCCAAGCTCGCGCTCCGAAAGGTCAAGGACCCCGATCTCAACCTCAACATCGTTGACCTGGGCCTGGTCTGCGACGTCCGCGTGGACGGCAACGACGTCGCGGTGGACATGACGCTGACGTCGCCCGGATGTCCGAGCGGGCCCGAGATCATGGGCGACGCCGAGCGGGTGTTGAAGGCGATTCCCGGTGTCGGCGCGGTGGCGGTAAACCTGGTGTGGACGCCGATGTGGTCACCAGAGCGCATCGAGCCCAGGGTCCGCGCCTACATGGGACTGTGAGCCTGAGCGCGCGCACCCAGCATTGAGCAAAGTGCGAGCTGGAGCTCGGGCTGAAAGCTCAGAGCTCGTGCCTGCTCAGTGCTCGAGGCTCGCGCTCATGCTCATTTGTAGGGCGACGCCGACTCCGCCTTCCGGTGCGGCTCGAGCGCCTTCACGAATGCCTCGCCGAGCTCCGAGACCTGCCAGCGCCGTAGCTCCGGAATCTCCGAGAACTCCGCGACCGCGCCAGGATTCCGCCGCGCGACGGCTTCCATCCGGTCGCGCGAGCACAGCACCCCGGGATCGAGCTCGAGCCGCTTCGCCGCCTCGTCGCGTGCCGTCTTGAGCGCGCTCGTGCGGACGTCGAAATCCGGATCGCGATCCCACCGCGCCGCGCGCGGAAACTTCGGCAGGTCCGCTTCCGAAACCTCGAGCGCGCGACGCACGGCGTCGAGCAGCTCGTGTCCACGTTGCTCGAGAATGCCGCGAGGCATCCCCTTGATGCGTCCGAGATCGTCGCGCGTTGCTGGCTGCGTGCGCGCGATGTCGAGCAGTTGCTCGTTGCCGAGCACGCGGAACGTGGCACGGTCGGCCTGCTGCGCGACCACGTCGCGCCACGGCACGAGCTCGCGCAGCACCGCCAACTCGCGCCGGTTGAGGTCGCGCGCCCCCTTGAGCTTGAGGAAGGCCATCCCCTTCTCCTCATCCGCCCAGCGCGTGCCCTCGAGCAGCGCGAACTCCTCGCGCGCCCACGCCATGCGTCCCTTCCTCTCGAGCTCCGCCGACATGTTGTCCTTCAACGCCAGCAGAAAGCGCGTGTCCTGCGCGGCGTAGTCGAGCATGTCCGCGGTCAGGGGACGCATCGACCAGTCGGCGCGCTGGTGCTTCTTGTCGAGCTTCACGTCGAAGAACCGATCGAGCAACGCGGCAAGCCCGAAGGCCGTGTAGCCGAGGAGCTGTGCCGCCACCCTCGTGTCGAAGATGTTGTTGACCTTCCAGCCGTAATCCTGCTGCAAGAGGCGCAGGTCGTAATCCGCGTCGTGAAAGACGATCTCGACGGCGGGATTCTCCACGAGGTGCCCGAGCGGCGACAGGTTGCCTGTGGGAATCGGGTCGATGACCGCATGCCGGTCGCGCGTGGAAAGCTGGAGCAGGTAGATGCGATCGACGAAGCGATGGAAGCTCGCACCTTCGGTGTCCAGCGCGATCTCCCGGATACTCGCGATCTCTTCCGTGAAGAGCTCCACGGCAGGTGCGGTGTCGAGATACTCGAATGTCGCTGCGCTCGCGCGGTCGGCCACGCTTCCTCTCTGTCGTCTGGTCGGACCCCGGGGTAATGTAAG
>JBKJMP010000339.1:0-6831 GCA_046596395.1 Gemmatimonadaceae bacterium | reverse complement strand
CGAGATCGTCGCCGGCGCGTTGCAGGATCACGATCGTGCACTCATCATGGGCACCGCGACGTACGGCAAGGGTAGCGCGCAGCGGGTATTTCGCCTCGATCAGGGCGCTCTGAAGATCACGACGGCACTCTGGTACACGCCGAGTGGACGGAGCATCAACCGGCTGCGAAGCGACACCACGGATCGTGATGACGACGCCGAGGTGCCCGCCGACTCCGTACGCCCTCGGCCGAAGTTCAAGACCGACGCCGGCCGCGTGGTCCTCGGTGGCGGCGGCATTGTGCCGGACGTCGAGATTCCCGCTCGCGCTTCCTCCGAGGCCGATCGCGCGCTCCAGCGGGCGCTCGGTGCGAACGTCACGCACTTTCGCGATGCGCTCGTGGACTACGCCCTCTCGCTCAAGGCGTCGCGTCGTCTCACCAACCCCGATTTCTCGGTGACGCCGGCGATGCGCGATGACTTCTACCGTCGCCTGCAGGCGCGAAACGTGGACATCCCGCGCGTGGTGTACGATTCCGCCGCTCCCCTCATGAATCGCGCGCTGGGCTCACAGCTCGCACGCTACGTCTTCGGACCTCGGGCCGAGTTCGCACGCGGCCTGCGCGAGGATGCCACCGTCACGCAAGCGCTCGCGCTGCTTCGTGGCTCACGCTCGACGAAGGACCTGCTCGCGCGCGTGCCCGAGCGGGCCGCACCGTAGCGGCCGTGCGGATCCGCCGAGCGCACTCGAATGATGCGCCCGCGATCCGCGGTCTCATTGATCGTTTCACGGCCGATGGAACGCTGCTTCCTCGCACGGAGGCCTTCATCGCGCAGCAGTGCGATCACTACCTCGTCGCAGAGATCGCCGGGCGCGTGGTGGGATGCGTGCACCTGGAGGAGTACGCGCCGAGTCTGGCGGAGCTGCGTTCTCTCGCGGTTGATCGGGACGTGCATGCCAAGGGTGTCGGCACGGCGCTCGTCCACGCCACGATGGCACTCGCGCGGAAGCGTGGTTACACGACGGTCTTTGCCGTGAGCAATGACGAGCAATACTTCGCTCGATTCGGCTTCGCCGTGCGGCACATTCCCGAGCTCGACCGCGAGCGGAGCGAGGTGAGCCGCTACAAGGGCGTCTTCGCGACGGATGTGGTGATGGTGTAGACCTTGCCCTTATCGGAGGTCCATTCAACGCTGGAGCAACCGACATGTCTGAGCGGAACAAGCCACATAACGGACGCGCTGTCGATGGCCACCTGAGAGTTCGGAAGGCGGACGTCGATGCCCTACAGAATGATCCCTTAGGCGTTGACTACCTTCGCGACGACATACGGCTCGGCGGCGCTGTCGAGGATACCGGTCCCGACGCGGGCGCACGCGGCGCTCACATCGCCGAGCTGGTCCAGGAGAATCGCGACAACGTGGAGAAGCTTCGCTCGCGATGACCGATGCGGCGCTGGGGACGTGAACGAGTTCACGTCCTCGCGCCGGAACTCTACTCGTCGTCGAGCAGCGCGGCGAGCCGCTTCGGCGCGATGAGCCGGTATGAATCGCGCAGGAGCTCGCCGAGCTCCGGCCAGTCCACCTCCTTGTCGAGGTAGACGCCCACCCATCCGCTGGGGCCCACGTACGGCGGCACGAAGAACTTCTTCGGCGCATGACGCACCATCAATTCCTGGTTACCGGGCGCCGCCTTGATCCACACGGCGTCGCGCCCCTCGCCGTGATGGTTCCCCGCCGACGCATGCATCGCGAACAGCTTGTTGCGCACCCGAAATGTCGGCTCGCCCCACGCCTCCACCTCGTACGCTTCGGGCAGGGCGAGACACAACTTCCGCAGTCGGACCAGCGGTCGGGGCGCCATGTGGGAATCGTGCGGCCCAACCCGAATCAGCGCAAGCCGACTGCGCCTGCGATGCCGTCCGCGAGCTTGTCGAGCCGGTCGAGCACGTTCTCGATGACGGTCCGAACCGGCGACGTCCGTGTGGTCCGAGAAGGCCGGGGCGGGACGGGCGCTGCCGTCGCGATGGCGACCGGCGGCACGCGCGGCGGGGGCGTCAGCGCTCCATCGGGCTGTGTTTCAGGGCTCCAGTCATCCATGGCTCGCGCTCGGTGAGAGAGGGATGGGGAGCTTACGTTCGCACCGAGCCGCCGGATTCGCCACGGCGGCTCGGCCTACCGCTCGATGACCCGAACGCCTTTGGGCGGCGTGAAGACGAAGGCCGAGCTTTCCACCGGAACGTTGGTCTTGAGCGTGAGCAGGCGAACCTTGCGCTGCACGCCGCTCCGCTCCGTGACCTCGAACTGGCGGATCGTCGCGTCGGCGCTGTCGATCCACACCGACGCAACCTGGAAGGGCGCGGATGCCGCATTCTTCGGCGTGAGAGTGTAGCCGAACGTGGGGCGACCGCTCACGACCTGCGCGCCGATCGTGGTGATGTTGTACTTCGTGCGCGGCGACATCAGGAACTGCGCGGTGAGGTCCACCGTGCCCGTGCCATCGGCCCCGAGCGCGGACTTCATGACTTGGTCGGGCGCACTGCTCGGAAGGTAGAGCCACACGGATTTTCCGTCCGCAACGATGCGGTCGTTCGCAGGATCGGCAAACAGCACCGCGAGCTTGCCCGGACGCTGCTGCTGGTACTCGCCCTTCGCGGTGAGCGTGCGCCCGGTCAGCGCGTTCGTGATGGTCTGCTCGAACGTGGCGCGCACGGTCCGCACCTTCGCCCACACCGCGACGGCGCGATCGAGGAGATCGGCCTGCCTCACCTTCGGCGCTGACGCCTCGGCTGTCGCGGCAAGCATGACGGTCGCGAACCCGAGCGCGCCCAGGGTATGTCGATTCATATCACTCCACGGTGCCGGCGCGCGTGATCGCGCGTCTCGGTAGGTGCTACCCTCTCGCGGCGCCACCGGTTCCGGACGCAGGCGTAATCGAGCGGCCAATTGCCTCTGCGATCGCGCTCGCTTCGCGAACCAACCGTGCAAGCTGGTCCGGATAGAGCGACTGCCCGCCGTCGGACATCGCCTCGTCCGGGTTGGGATGCATCTCCACCAGGAGTCCATCGGCGCCAGCAGCGATCGCCGCACGTCCCATCGGGATCACCTTGTCACGCAATCCCGTGCCGTGGCTCGGATCGGCGACGATCGGCAGGTGTGAGAGCTTCTGGACGAGCGGAATCGCGGTGAGGTCGAGCAGGTTCCGCGTGGACGGATCGAAGCTCCGAATGCCGCGCTCGCACAGGATGACCTGCGTGTTACCCTCGGCCAGCAGGTACTCTGCGCTCAGCAACAGGTCCGTGATGGTGGCCGACATACCGCGCTTCAACAGCACGGGCTTGCCGAGACGGCCAATGAGGCGGAGAAGTGCATAGTTCTGCATGTTGCGCGCGCCGACCTGGATGCAATCGGCGACTTCGGCGACGAGATGCGCACCTTCCTCGTCGAGCGCTTCCGTCACGATCGCGAGCCCGGTCTCCTTGCGCGCCAGCGCCAGCAGCTCGAGTCCTTTCTTGCCCATCCCCTGAAAGGAGTACGGTGAGCTGCGCGGCTTGAACGCACCGCCACGCAGCGCCGTGGCCCCCGCGTCCCGAACCTGCTGCGCGGCCAGCACGATCTGGCGCTCGCTTTCCACGGAGCAGGGCCCCGCAATGATGGGAATTGCGCTGCCGCCGAACACCACGCCCGGTGCGATGGTGACCAGCGTGTTCTCCTGCTGCCACTCGCGCGAGACCTGCTTGTACGGACGCGAGACGTGGATGACTTCGGCGACGCCATCGAGGGACTCGATCCGCGAGCCATCGACGCGGCCGTCGTTGCCGACGAGGCCGACCGTCGTGCGCTGCGCGCCAGGCATGGGCCGTCCTTCGTAGCCCATCTCCGTGATGACTTCGACGACGCGCGCGATCTGTGCCTGCGACGCATCCTGCTTCATGACGACCAGCATCAGCTTTCCTCGATGTCGAACGCGGCGCCGTCGCTCGCAAGCGAGATGGGGCCGGGATAGTGGGCCGCGACGGCGGCGCGCACGTCAACGCGCGTTACCGGCGGATAGAAATGTGTGAGCACCAGATGCTTGGGCAGCGCTGCCGCGGCGAGTGCGCCGCACTGCTCCGGCGTCAGGTGCTCCGGAATCGCCATGTCGCTGGGCAGCGAGCACTCGCACAGCAGGACATCTGCCCCACGCGCCCACTCGCCCAGCATGGGATCGTAACCAGTATCCCCGGTATACACGACCCTCCGGCCACCCCGGACGATGGAGTACGCGACGCTCTCGGCCGTGTGGGGCACCTTCGTCGCGGCGATGTGCACCCCGTCACCCAGGTCGAGCGAGGTCCCCGGTGCGATCTCCTGTACCGAGACCGGGAATCCGGGCGTGCGCATCCAGTCGCCGAACGCATCGGCCAGGCGCCCGAGCAGCGCCGTGATGCCTTCGGGACCGATGATGACCAGCGGCAGGGAGCGCCCCGGCAGGTCTCCGTACTTCCACGCGAACATCAGCGTGGCGAGGTCGCCGATGTGGTCGGTGTGAAAGTGCGTGATGGCGATGTGCGTGACCGCGCGCCACGCGGGCACGTGCTGCGCGAGCCGGTGGGTTGCGCCGCTGCCACAGTCCAGCAGCAGTGTCACTGCGCCAGCTTCGATCAGGTGCGCGGCGCACACACGCTCCGCCGTCAGCGCGACCGTTCCCGTACCGAGGGTGGTGAGGCGCATCTACCGTGGCCCGAGGTAGACGATCCTGCGCGTGATCAGGCCCGCGCCGGTCTTCAGCCGCAACAGGTACACGCCGGCGCGCACGGACCGGCCGTTGTCCGCCGTCCCGTCCCACGTGAGGCGCGGGTCGCATCCGCTCGCGGCGATGTCGCTCAGGCGCCCGTACCGGCCCGGGGGCAGCTCGGCGGGAAGCATCCCGGGAATCAGGGTCCGGACGCGGTTGCCCCTGATGTCGTACACGGTCAACTCGACCTGCGATCGCACGTGCAGGTCGAACCAGACGCATGCCGCGGCCGACGATGGCGCCGGAAACGGGTTCGGGAAGGTCTGGTACAAGAGCGTCGTCACCGCGGTGTCGGAGGGAGAAACCACGAACGTCGACACGCTCGACGCCACGGCACTGTCGCTCGCGAGCCCATTGGCCAGGCGGGCGATCACCTTCCACCGGTAGCTCGTTTGTGCCTCGAGGGAATCGGCGATCGTGAACACGGTGTCCGTGATACCGAGCTGCGAGCGCGTTTCCTGACGACCGACATTCGTGATGAAGAGCTCGTACACCCATGGGCCCGGAGGGTCGGTCACGGGAGCGCTGCGCCACGCGAACGTTGGGCGCCGGGTGGGCACGCTCACATTCGTGATCCCGGTGGGCGACACGAGGCGAAGGCGCGGGCCCGTTCGGCCCACGGGCCCGACGGGTCGTGAGATACCAATGGGGACACCGTTCCGGTCGAATACCGTCGCCTCCGCGAAGATCTCTCGATTCTCAGGCAGCAGCTTGATCATCCTGAAGCGCGGTGCGATTCCGGTCTGGGTCGAGTCGTACACGACGAGCCCGAAGCCGGCGTCGAGCGCGAGGCGTAGCCGGACGCGGAACGGACCGAGGGTGTCGTTGAAGGACTCGGCGCGCACGAGGATCTCCGGTGCCGCCGGAAAGGGATCCCCTGGCGGCAGCTCGATGCGTACCACGCTCTGGGCGCGCACCGCAGTGGGCGCGGCGGCGAGCGCGACGCACAGGAGCGCACGGCGCAGCCGCGTCACGACACCGTGGCGGCTTCCTCCGCCGCAGCCATCGACGCCTGCACCGAGCCGGCGTCGTCCTCGACCGACGGCCCGCGCATGCGTACGCTCACGAGCGACGAAATGCCTGGCTCCTGCATGGTGACGCCGTACACGGCGTCGCCCGCCTCGGTCGTCGTGCGCGGGTTGTGCGTGATGACGATGAACTGCGTTCGGCTCTTGAACTGGTTCAGCATCTTCACGAAGCGCCCGACGTTCGCGTCGTCGAGCGGTGCATCGACCTCATCGAGCAGGCAGAATGGGCTCGGCTTCGTGAGGAAGATTCCGAAGAGCAGCGACAGCGCCACGAGTGCACGCTCCCCACTCGACAGCAGGTTGATGCGCTGGGTCTTCTTGCCCCGCGGCGATGCATGAATCTCGATGTCGCAATCGAGCGGCGCATCGCGGTTCTCCAGCCGGAGATCGCACTCACCGCCACCGAACAACGACATGAAGATCTCGCGAAAGTTCACGCGCACCTGCTCGAAGGTCGCCATGAAGAGCTCGCGCGCCGTCGCATCGATCTCCTTGATGGCCTGGAGCAGCGATGCTCGGGCGTCGAACAGGTCCGTGCGCTGCGCCACCAGGAAGTCGTGGCGCTTCACGGTTTCATCGTGCTCCTCGATCGCGAGCACGTTCACAGGGCCCAGCTGCTCGATCTGCCGGCGCAGCTCCTCCGCTTCCACGCGCAGCGCCTCGTCATCGAGCTCCATCGGCGCCACTTCTGCGATCATCTCTTCCAACGGCCGCTTCCATTCCGTCTCCAGCCGTTCGCGAATCGCCGTCCGCCGGCCCGACAGTTCCGTAAAGCGCAACTCGGCGTGATGGAGCTCGTCGGTGACCGCGCTGGAGCGCCGACGTACCTCGCTGAGCGATGCCTCCGAAGTGAGGAGCAATACGTCCGCCTGCCGAACCGCAGATTCGGACTCCATCAGGGTCGTTTCGCCATCGCCGAGCGTGGCCTCGCGCGTCTCGAGGTCGAGTGTCCACGATGCCATCTGCTCGGTCAACACGCTGTCCGACTGCGCGAGTTCGTTGAGCTCGATGCGCAACTGGGCGAGTCGCTGCGACGCCGTCTCTACC
>JBKJMP010000106.1:0-6110 GCA_046596395.1 Gemmatimonadaceae bacterium | reverse complement strand
GTCGATTTGTACACGCCGTCGCCCGGCATGATGTTGCCGCGAATGCAGGTTTCGCCCATTCCGATATAGACGACGTCCGGGTTCGACTCGGACACCGCGACGGCACCCACGCTCGCGCTGGTGATCTGCCCGTCCGTCACCGGGAACCAGTTGTCACCGCCGTCGGTGGTCTTCCACAGGCCACCGCCAGTTGCGCCGAAGTACGCCTCCTTCGGCCGGCCGCGCACGCCACTCGCGGCGATCGAGCGCCCGCCGCGATCCGGGCCGATGTTCCGCCACTTGTACGTGGAGAGCAGCGCCGAATCCAGGTGCGATCGCGCCGCGGCTGAGGTGACGCGCACGGGAGCGGCGCGGGAGGACGAAAGCGCAACGCTCGCAGCAGCGGCGAGGGTCGGAATCGAGAGGATGAGCAGGGGACGCAGCAGCATGCGATGTCTCGCTGAGGGCGAATCGAGGGTTCGGCGTATTGGCCGGTCGAATACGTTGGCGTGAAGCGAGGCGGTGGGCAACCTTGCTATGCCCGGGAAATGAGCCATATGGCAGCCGAGTGTGCGTGTCGCTAGCATCCGAAGTCATGTGTCGCCTCCTTCGCACCCTCCTGTACTCCGCGATGCTCGCGGTTCCGGCAGCGGCTCAGTCGGGCGAGTCCGCCCCACCGCACATTCGCCGTGAGTTTCGCGGTGCGTGGGTGGCGAGCGTCGCCAACATCGACTGGCCCTCGCGCCCGGGGTTGTCGTCGTGGCAGCAGCAGTCGGAGTTACGGGCGATTCTGGACCGGGCGGTGGACCTGAAGCTCAACGCGATCCTGCTTCAGGTGCGGCCGGCGGCGGATGCGCTGTACGAGTCTCCATTCGAGCCGTGGTCGGCGTATCTCACCGGCGTCGAGGGGCGCGCGCCGGAACCGTACTACGATCCGCTCCGTTTCGCGATAGAGGAGGCGCACGAGCGCGGCCTCGAGCTGCACGCGTGGTTCAATCCGTATCGCGCGAAGCATCCGAGTGCGCGGTCGCCGCACGCGCGAACACACATCGCCGTCGCGCGGCCTGAGCTGGTACGCACCTACGGCCGATACGAGTGGATGGATCCGGGCGAGCCTGCCGTGCTACAGCAGACGTTGCGCGTGATGCTCGACGTCGTGAAGCGGTACGACGTGGATGGCATTCACATCGACGACTACTTCTATCCGTACCCTGAGGTCACGGCCGACAGCCAGCCGATCCCCTTCCCCGACACGCTGAGCTATCGCGCCTATCAGCGGCGCGGCGGCACTCGTGCGCTGGACGACTGGCGGCGCTTTAGCGTGGACACGCTCGTGCAGCAGCTATATGTGCGCACCAAGGCGCTCAAGCCGTGGGTGAAGGTCGGCATCAGCCCGTTCGGGATCTGGCGTCCCGGCTATCCCGCGGGCATCACCGGCTTCGATTCGTACGCCCGGCTGTATGGCGATTCGCGTCTCTGGATTCGCCAGGGGTGGATCGACTACTTCACGCCGCAGCTCTACTGGCCCACTACGCAAACGGCGCAGAGCTACAACGCGTTGCTCGGTTGGTGGCTCGGTGAGAACGTGCACGCACGCCATCTCTGGCCCGGCCACAACACCAGCCGCGCCGCTGGCGGGACGTGGGCGCCCAATGAGCTCAATGCCCAGATTCGCGCCACGCGCGCGTCCGGCGCCACGGGCGACATCCACTTCAGCATGCGGGCACTCATGCCGACGGCGACGGTGCGCCGGGATTCTGTGCTCGTCGGCGTGGCGACGCCACCGCCGCCGCAGGCTGCCGCCGCCGCGCTCACCGAGCGGCTGCGCACGGAGTTGTACGCCGAGCCTGCGCTCGTGCCTGCGACCCCGTGGCTGGGACGGAGCCGGCCAGCCCGGCCGTCCGCTACGCTCCGGCGCGACGCTGCTTCGGGCGACCACGTGGTCCGCCTCGGCGCGTCGGATCAGGTGCGGTTCGGGTGGTGGACGGTTCGGGCGCGGACTGGCGACGACCCATGGCGCACCTGGGTGCTGCCCGCCTCGCAACGACAGCTCGTCGTGGCACCCGCCGGCGAGTTGGGACCCCTGCGCGTGGTGGTCACGGTGGTCGACCGGCTCGGCAATGAGAGTCCTGCGCAGACGCTGGAGCCCCGCCGCACGCCCTGAGGTGTACTACCTCTACGTCACTTGACGTATGGGACCCGCGTGCGCGACCACCGACACTTCCGCCTCCTCCATCGACTGGTAAATCGATCGTGCGACTTCGACTCCTCGTACTCGCCGCCCTGCTCCTCATGATGAGCGGCTCATCGCTCTCGGCACAGGTTCGCGAGCGGCCCGTGCCCTTCGACAGTGCGGGGCGCGTCAGCGTCATCACAGCACCGTTGGCCGCTCGGCTTGGCCTGTCGGCACCGGCATGGCCAGTCACCGGCGACTACCTCGATGCGCGCCTCTACGCCCTTGACGATGCCAGCTCGAGCTTCGTGCTCGTGGTGCGCCGCCAGCGGGAACTGCTCGAGCGCTACTCGATCGACGCCGCCACCCGCCGGCAGCTCGCGGCGGTTGTCGCGCGGGGTTCGCTGCTCGCGGCTGGAACGACGACTCCGGACGCAGCACCGACGTATATCTCGGAACCCGTTCGCGGCTCCTTCGTGCTGAACCAGACGCTCCTCGGCGGCGTTCTCTTCGCCCCCGCGGCGTCGTACCTCGTATCGAATGATGGGGATAACGGCGCGGCCGCGTTCGCGACATACCTCGCGGTCACCGGCGGCACCTTCTTCACCGCGGCCAGCCTCACGCAGAGCACCACCGTGTCACGCGCGCAGAACCACCTCTCCTGGCACAGCGCGCGGCGTGGCGCGATCGCGGCGAACCTCACGTTGTTTGCGCTCGCGGGAGAAGGGCCCAGCGACAAGGCGGTCGCCCTGTCGCTCCTGGCGGGCGGTATCGTCGGCGACGTGATTGGATTCCAGGTTGGTAAGCCGATGACCGATGCCGAGGCGCATGGAACGTCGCACGGGTCCACGGTGACGGCGGCTCTCATGGGCGGCATCGCGGGGACTGCTGGGCTCCTCGATGACGTCGTTGGGGCTGAGGGCCGCAACCGCCTCGCCGCCGCGCTCGTGGTCGGGGCGGGAGCCGTCGGGTATCCGCTCGGTCTCCGCTACGTGCGCGGCGCGCCGTATCGGGTCACAGCGGGAGACGTCGGCACGCTGGTACCGGCGGAGTTGCTCGCGCTGGCGGCCTTGGCAACGGTGATTCCCGAGGACGCCTGGGGTGACAACCCCAAGGTGGTCAGCGGGATACTCACCGCCGGTTTTCTCGGCGGAGCGATCCTCGGCGACCGGTTCCTGGTGCGGCCGTTCGACCACACCGAGGCCGAAGCGCGGTTGCTGATGTACGGCACTGCGGCGGGAGCGCTCGTGGGAATCGCGGTGCCGGTGCTCGCGGACGCCCGGAACTCGAACGTCTACTTCGGAGCGGTCACTGTCGGCGGCCTCATTGGGGCAGCGCTGACGACGAACTTCATGAAGCCTGCGTCGGCCAATCTGGGCGTTGGGAGCTTGCCGAGGGGCGAAGACGGGGTAGCGCGCTCACGGTTCGACGTCCGCTTCGTGCCGGAGGGGGCACTGATGGCGAGCATGAAGCAGCGTGGGACACACCCGGTCATGTCGATCACGTTCTAGTCCGGAGCGACGGAATGACGAACGATTGAGCGCGCGAAGGGTATCACGTCGCGGAGGTACGACATGCGCAATTCTTTCGCACGTTGGGCCCGCTCGGCCGGACTCGCACTCATCCTTGTAACAACCGCAGGTGCGGTATCCGCACCGCCTGATGTCACGGCGGCGGACGTCGCGGCCTCGAACGAAAAGGTCCGCCAGGCCTACGGCGCACTCGCCACCATGTGGACGAACGACATCGGGCAGCTCGGCGCGCGTTTTGTGGTGCCGAGCATCGCGAGGTATCGCGGGAATACGCGGTCGGCGTGTGGAATCATGCCGGCGAACAACGCCGTGTACTGCCCCACGCGCAACGCCATCTACTACGACGACATCTTCCTCGCGCGTCAGGCGAAGGCGGCCTCGCACGAGCTCGGGACAGACGGCGACATGGCAGCGGTCGGCATCATCGCGCACGAAATGGGACACGCGGTCGCGATCCAGCTTCTTCAGGATTCGCCGATTCCTTACGAGAACGAGGCGATGGCTGACTGTCTTGCCGGCGTGTTCACGCGCGAGTCACACCGCAATGGCTCGCTGGAGCAGGGAGATCTCGAGGAGGCGTTCTTTGGACTCGCCGCCGCGGGTGATCCAACGCCGGAGTTCACGGGTGATCGTCGGATCGATCGACGCATCGCCACGCGTGCCGCACTGATGGGTCACGGTACTCGCGGCCAGCGGCTGGCGAATTTCAACGCTGGCCTCAACGGCGGCTCGAAGGCGTGTCTCGCGGTGTTTCGCTGAGTCGTCGGTAACGCCAGGGTCCGCATTCGACGAGATCACGAGGGTCGGTGAGCCATTTGGCCTTGCCGACCTTCGGTGCTGATGCATCTTCCGCGGCATGACCCTCGAGCATCGGCGTTCGTCGCGCCCTTTCGCATCTTGGCGCACGATCGGGTGCGGCCTTCTCCTGTCGCTCGTCGCGGCGTCACTCGGCGCGCAGGATGCCAGTCGCCCACGGGGCCGGCTCTTCATCGTCGGCGGGGGCACGCAGCCGGCGGCTCAACGTGCACGTCAACAGCACCGTCATGTCGGCCCGTGTATGACGCGCGGCGCTGCGTCGCTTCCGTCGGTGACACCCTGAGGCAATGACGCTGGCCTCTTCCCGCGGGAAAAACTCCGCGATTCAGGCGCTCGTCGCGCTCCTGCTCGGCCTCGCGATCGGCATCGGCGTGTCGTCGTCTGGCTCGGCGACGGGGATACGTGTCGTCGGCTGGCTCGAGCCGTTCGGCACGCTGTGGGTCAACGCGATTCGCATGACCGTGATCCCTCTGATCATTGCGTCGCTGATTGTCGCAGTGTCGGGTGCGGAGCCGCGGACGGTTGGCCGAGTCGGCGCGCGCGCATTCATGATCTTTGTGGTGCTCCTCTCGGCGATGGCGCTGATCACCGCCGTCGTTGCCCCGCCGATCTTCGATCGCCTCGTGATCGATCCTGCGGCGGCCCAATCGATTCGTGCCGGTGTGGCTCCCGTGCAGCGTCCCGAGTTGCCGGGCTTCGCGAGCTGGCTCGTGAGCCTCGTCCCGACGAATCCCATCAAGGCCGCAGCGGACGGCGCCATGCTGCCGCTCGTGGTGTTTACGCTCGCGTTCGGTCTCGCGCTCGGCCGCCTGCCTGACAGTGTCCGCGAGCCGGTCGTGCATTTCTTTCGCGGCATCGCGGAGGCCATGACGATGCTCGTGCAGTGGGTGCTGGTGCTCGCGCCGGTTGGTGTCTTCGCCCTCGCGCTGTCGCTTGCCACGAAGCTCGGCTCGAGCGTGGTCGGTGCCGTGGGCTTCTACGTCGTGGTCCACTCCGCGCTGCAGCTGCTGGCGGTGGTCCTGCTCTATCTCGTCGTCGTCGTCATCGCGCGCGTGCCGCTGGCGCGATTTGCGCGTGCTGCGTTGCCAGCGCAGGTCGTCGCGATGACGACGCGGTCGTCGATGGCCGCGTTGCCTGCGATGGTGACGTCGGCTGAGCAGACGCTCGGGTTGCCGAAAACGCTCACGAGTTTCGCGCTGCCGTTCGCCACCTCCGTGTTCCGGCTCAACCAGAGCGTCACGTGGGTCGTGATGGCCCTGTTCGCCGCGAAGTTGTACGGCGTGGAGCTGAGTGGCACCGCGATCGCGACGATGGCGGTGACGTCCGTGTTGATGAGCTTCAGCGTGCCCGGCATCCCGAGCGGATCGCTGTTCGTGATCGCGCCGTTCCTGGCGTCGGTGGGCATTCCCCCCGAGGCGATCGGGGTGTTGATCGCGGTGGACATCCTCCCCGATGTGTTCAAGACGCTCGCGAACGTGACCGGGCACCTCACGGCAGTCACGCTGCTCGGCAGCATGCGGGAGGGTGACGGTTAGGTAGAGTCCGTCCTGAAACCCAACCTGTCGTCCTGAGCGCAGCGAAGGACCTGCACGTTCAAGGGCGTCAGGTGC
>JBKJMP010000676.1:0-3942 GCA_046596395.1 Gemmatimonadaceae bacterium | reverse complement strand
GATGGTGCGCCCCGCGCTCGTTACGCCGGTGGAGGTCATGTACGACGCGAGCGTTTGGCCGAACGGATCCGTGACCGTGTTGCCCGGGTTGAACTGGCGCCACCAGAAGCTCGAGCTACCCGAGATGGTGCTGGTAACCCACTGGTCCACCGGCACGACCGGAGGGCGCGTGGTCGGTGGTGATGCCGACGGTGGAACCGCCGCGGACGTTGTTACGCATCCACGTGTCCACGGCGAACGGATCGGAGATGCCCACGCTCGTGGTCGTGGTGTTGTTCGTGGTGCCCATCTAACGCGTTTCCTTTCGCGCCACGAGTAGCATTTCGCCCGACCGGCGCGTTAGGGGCCGGTCCCGGAATCCATCAAAGGCTTCCTCGACCACCAGCCCGGCATCGAGGCACAATTCCGCGATGCGCGACGCCGTGTAAAGCCGGATCCGGTGCTCACGCTCGCCGCTCCCGGATGGGCCCTCCCACGCTGTCTTGATCGTGAGGATACCCGAGAGGGGATCGAAGGCGCGCTCGTGCCCGATCATCGTCCCGTCGTCCGACTTCCACCAATCGCGCGAGAGGAACGTTGCCATCACGCCGTCGCGGCTGCCGCCGTGCCACACGAGCACCCCGCCTGGCTTCAGCACGCGCGCGAACTGGGCGATCGTGCGCGCGTCGTCCCGGGCGTCGGTAAAGAAGCCGAACGAGGTAAAGAGGTTGAGCACCGCGTCGAACCGTTCGGTCCATCGCGCGGGCAGCGTCCGCATGTCGCCGCGATGGTACTTGAGCGCCGGACCGGTCCCCCGCCCGCGCGCCTTCGCGATCAGGTGCTCCGAGTAGTCCAGTCCATCCACCCGGAAGCCGGCCTCCGCGAGCGGGTGCGCGTGCCGCCCCTGGCCGCACGGGACGTCGAGCAGTCGGGCGCCGGCCGGTAGCGCGAGTACATCGAGCAGCCGCGCGACTTCGCGCCGGTCGTTCTGCTCCGTGAAGATGGGCTGGTACTCGAGGAGGTAGTGTGCGTCGAAGTACGACTCCCACCAGTCGACCGTGCTTCGCCCTGGCGACTGATGGGTCCTATTTGATATCGCGTTGCTCTGCGACGCTCCTGGTCCTCGCGCGGATGCCCGCTTCCGCTCGGTCAGAAGAACACCGGCTCGCGGTACGCGCCGAAGACATCTTCCATCGCGCGCCGGATCTCGAACAGCGTGCAGTACGAACGCGCGCAGTCGAGGATGTGCGGGAACACGTTCTCCGTCCCGCGCGCGGCCTGCCGCAGCCCCTCCAGACGCTCCTTGCACACGGCATCGTCACGCTCGGCGCGAACCGTCGCGAGACGCGTGCGCTGGTCGCGGTCCACCTCCTCGCCGATACGGAGCAACGGAATCTCGAGGGACTCTTCCCCGGAGACGAACTCGTTGACACCAACGATCACGCGCCGGTGTTGCTCGATCTCCCACTGCTGCCGCGCGGCGGACTCGTGGATCTTGCGCTGGAACCACCCCTGCTCGAGCCCCGACACGACGCCACCGACCGTCTCGATCTCGGCGAACATCGCTTCTGCGTCGGCCTCGAGCTGATCCGTCAGTGACTCCACGTAATACGAACCACCAAGAGGATCCATCACGTTGGGGACGCCCGTCTCGTACGCGAGGACCTGCTGCGTGCGCAAGGCCACCTGCACCGCGGCCTCCGTCGGCAACGCAAGCGTCTCGTCCATGGAATTGGTGTGCAGCGACTGCGTGCCGCCGAGTACCGCGGCGAGCGCCTGGTAGGCCACGCGCACCACGTTGTTCATCGGCTGCTGCGCGGTGAGCGTCACGCCTGCCGTCTGCGAGTGGAAGCGCATCAGCATCGACTTCGGGTTCTTCGCGCCATAGCGCTCCTTCATGTGGCGCGCCCAGATGCGGCGCGCCGCGCGCAGCTTCGCGATCTCCTCGAAGAAGTCGTTGTGGATGTCCCAGAAAAACGAGAGCCGCGGCGCAAAGTCGTCCACGTCCAGCCCGCGCGCGATGCCGCGCTCCACGTAGGTGAAGCCGTCGGCCAGCGTGAACGCGAGCTCCTGCGCGGCCGTCGCGCCAGCCTCGCGAATGTGGTAACCGGAGATCGACACGGTATTCCACTTCGGCGCATGCGTCGCCCCCCACTCGAAGCAATCCACGATCAGGCGCAGCGCAGGCTCGATGGGAAAGCACCACGCGTGCTGCGCCATGTACTCCTTCAGGATGTCGTTCTGGATCGTGCCCTGAAGCTTGTCGCTCGAGACGCCCTGCTTCTCCGCCGCCGCGATGTAGAACGCCCAGAGGATGATCGCCGGCCCGTTGATCGTCATCGACGTGGACACCTGATCGAGCGGAATCCCGTCGAACAGGACTTCCATGTCCGCAAGGCTCGAGATCGCAACGCCCGTCTTGCCCACCTCACCTTCGGATCGCGGATGATCCGAGTCGTAGCCCATCAGCGTGGGGAAGTCGAATGCCGTGGACAACCCTGTCTGTCCGTGCGCGAGCAGGAACTTGAAGCGCGCATTCGTGTCGGAGGCGCTACCGAAACCCGCGAACTGCCGCTTCGTCCAGAGCTTGCCGCGATAGCCGGTGGGGTGGATGCCGCGCGTGTACGGGAACACGCCGGGAACGCCGAGCCGGTCGGTCGCATCGGCGTCGAGGTCGAGCGCGGTATAGAGCGGCGCTACTTCCTTTGCCGAGTTCGCGAAGGCGATCTCCCGTGTCTTGCCCTTGTCGAAGGCGCGCCGCCACGCGGCGACTTCCTCGCGCAACGTCTCCAGCTCGGCCTGCTGCTCGCCGATCGTGTCCGTGAGCTCTCGCATCGATGTCATCTCGACGTCCGCGTCAGAAGGTCTGCACTCCGCGCGAGCAGGTCATCCGCGATCGCAAACGGTGTCGACTTGCCCGTCTCGAGATCCGGAAGTCGCTCGTCCAGCCACTGAATCGTCGCGGCATCAGGCCACAGCCGGCGACGAACCTTGTCTTCCACCACTTCCACCACACGCTCGCGGAGCCGGATCCGGCGTCGCTCGCGAAGGGTGCCGCTCTCCTCAAGGTAGCGGAAGTGGCGATCGAGCGCCCCGACGAGCTCCTCGATTCCCTCGTCTTTCGCGGCGACGGTGCGCAGCACCGGCGGCGTCCATGTCGTCGGCTGCTCCGCGGCCGCGGCCGCCCGCACCTGCTTCACGATGTTGTTCTGCGACAGGTCCACGCCATGATGCGCGGGCACGTTCCGCATCGTCGCGCCGGCGCGCATGCCGAGCATGATCTCGATCTCGTTGCGCAGTCGGTCTGCGCCCGGCCGGTCGGCCTTGTTCACCGTGAAGACGTCGGCGATTTCCATGAGCCCGGCCTTGAGCGTCTGGATCGAGTCGCCAGACTCCGGCACCAGCACCACGAGGCTCGTGTCCGCCGTGCGTGCGACGTCCAGCTCACTCTGCCCCACCCCGACGGTCTCGATCAGGATCCGGTCGATCCCAAAGGCATCCAGCACGTCGCACGTCTCGCGCGTCGCCGACGACAGACCGCCGAGCGACCCACGCGTCGCCAGCGAGCGGATGTACACGCCGGGATCGAGCGCGACGTCCTCCATCCGGATGCGGTCGCCGAGCAACGCGCCTCCGGTGAATGGCGACGTCGGATCCACGGCGATGATCCCGACCGTCAGCCCCTGCGCGCGGTACGCGCGCGTGAGGCAGGTCGTGAGCGTGCTCTTGCCGGCACCGGGAGGTCCCGTCACGCCGATGCGCCGCGCACGCCCAAGCTTTGGGTGCCAGGTGGCCAGCAGCTCGTCGAAGCCCGCGCGGTGGTTCTCGACGATGCTGATCGCGCGCGCAAGGGCCGCCTTCCGGCCTGCGGCGAAATCGGCGAGCAGGCGCTCGTGCGACGGGCTACTCACGTGATTGGCTGCGCCGGCTCGTCGTGCTCGTCGCGGATGTCGCCCACGAGCT
>JBKJMP010000550.1:0-3968 GCA_046596395.1 Gemmatimonadaceae bacterium | reverse complement strand
CGCGACGACTCGCGGCGTCCGGCGCCCGCGTCGCCCTGCTCGCGCGAAGCAAGGAGGGGCTCGGTGCCCTCGCGAAGGAGATCGGTGGCGGTGCGGTGGGCCTCGCCTGCGACGTCCGCGACACGGTCACGCTGGCCCGCGCGCTGGATCAGTTGCCCGACCTCATCGGCGGGCCGCCGGACATCCTCGTGAACAACGCGGGCGCATTCTTCATCGCACCAGCCCACGAGACGAGCGTCGCGGCCTTCACCGACACGCTCGCCGTCAACCTGACCGCCCCATTCGCCGTCGTGCGGGCCGTGCTGCCCGACATGCGCTCGGCAGGCGGTGGACATATCGTGTCCATCGGATCCATCGCCGACCGCGCGACGTTCGCTGGCAATGGCGCCTACGCCGCGAGCAAGCACGGGCTGCGGGCCTTCCACGAAGTGCTGCGGTCGGAGCTGCGCGGCACCGGCATCCGCGTCAGCCTCGTGTCGCCCGGTCCAGTGGACACGGACCTATGGGATCCGATCGACCCCGACGCGCAGCCGGGCTTCACGCCGCGCTCGGAGATGCTCTCGCCCGATGCGGTCGCTGAGGCGGTGCACTACGTCGTCACGGCGCACCCGTCGCTGAATGTGGACGAGTTGCGCGTGTCGCGTAGCTGACTGCGTGTTCATCGAACTCGTCGACGCGCTGCGGTGTCCCGTGCCGCACGAGGAGAGCTGGCTCGTCGCCGCAGCGCGGCGGATGGAGGCGCGGCACATCGTCGACGGCACGCTCGGCTGCCCCGTCTGCGCGGCCGAGTATCCGATCCGTGATGGCGTCGTAAACTTCCGGCGGGGTGACGGCTACGCAGCGGCGCCCGGTCGAGTTGGAGACGCGAACGAAGCACTCCGACTCGCCGCGCTGCTCAACCTCTCCGACGCACAGGGTTTCGCCGTGCTCCTCGGCGACTGGGGAAACCACGCGCTCGAGTTGTCTGCCGCCTGTGAGACGCCACTGATCCTCGTGGATCCGCCGATCGACATCGTGGGGTCGCCTGGCATTTCCGTCCTGCGGACGGACGGGCCAGTGCCGCTCGCGTCGGGCGCCGCGCGGGGCGCTGCGCTCGACGTGGGCACAGGAGCGCGCACCGAATCCGCCGTCCGGGCAACCCGCCCGATGGGCCGAGTCGTCGCCCCAGTCGACGTCACCCTTCCGGGCGATGTGCGCGAGCTCGCGCGCGACGATACCATGTGGGTGGGTGAGCGGCAGGCGCTGCCGTCGCCCCCAGTGACGCTGCACGTGCGCCGCAGCTAGGCACGCTGCGGCGCGCCTACGTCACTCGTGATGATCTCCAGCGTACAGATGGTCGATCACGTCCTTGTACGTCTTGTCGATGACGCGGCGCTTGACCTTCAGCGTTGGCGTGAGCTCCCCCCGCTCGATCGAGAAGTCGTGCTCGAGCAACTCGACCTTCTTCGGCAACTCGTAGCGCGCCAGCGACGTCAGCTGTCCGAGCACCTCTGATTCCATCTTCGTCTGGACCGCCGGCAGCTTGATGAGCTGCGCGTGTCCGGTCCAGCTCAGCTTCTCTGCCGCAGCGAACTTTTCGAGGTTGTCGAAGTTCGGAACAATGAGCACGACCGGGAACTTCCGCTTGTCGCCGATCACCACGGCCTGGCTCACGAACTTGTTCGTCTTGATCAGGTTCTCGATGGGCTGCGGCGCGATGTTCTTGCCCCCCGCCGTCACGATGATGTCCTTCTTCCGGTCGGTGATCGCGACAAAGCCATCGCGGATCTCGCCGATGTCGCCTGTATGGAACCATCCCTCCGAGTCGATCGCGTCGGACGTCGCTTCAGGTCGGTTGTAATAGCCCTTCATCACGTGTGGTCCGCGCGTGAGGATCTCACCGTCGGAGGCGATCATCACCTCGGAGCCCGGCACCGGCTTGCCCACCGTGCCGATGCGGAACGCCTCCGGCGTGTTCACCGCGATCACGGGCGACGTCTCCGTCAGCCCGTACCCCTCGAGGATCACCAGCCCAGCCGCATAGAAGAACTTGTTGATCTCCGGCGCGAGCGGTGCGCCGCCGGACACGAAGAAGCGCAGCCGGCCTCCCGTGCGGGCCTGCACCTTCGAGAACACGAGCTTCTGTGCGATCGCATACTTGACGGCGAGCGCGCCGGCGGGCTCCTGTCCAGACAGCTTCACATTGGCCCACTCTTCGGCCACACGCCGCGCCCAGAAGAAGATGTTCTTCTTCACCGTGCCGCCGGCCAGCGCGTTCTCCAGCACGCGGGCGTACATCTTCTCGTACAGGCGCGGAACTGAGAGCACGATCGTCGGCCGCACGCGCTGCATGTCGGCCGGCACGGTGTCCATCGACTCCGCGTACGCAATCGAGCAGCCGACGTGGAACATCAGGTAGTGCCCCGACATCCGCTCGAAGATGTGCGACAAGGGGAGGAAGCTGAGCCCCACGTCGCTGCCCTTGAAGGGCACCTGCACGGCGGACGCCATCACGTTCGACCACAGGTTGTCGTGCGTGAGCATCACCCCCTTTGGGTCGCCCGTGGTGCCCGAGGTGTAGATCAACGTGGCGACGTCGTCGGGCTTCACCGCGTTCGCGGCCGCGCGATAGGCCGTGCGACGCGGCTCGTCGTCCACCGTCGCGCCCCTCGCCTCGATCTCTGCCAGCGTGTGATCGGCTCCGTCGTGACGCGCGGCGTCGAACGTGATGACATAGCGTAGCGTGGGACACGTGGCACGCACCGCGGCGATCTTTGCGGCCTGCCCAGCGTTGCTCACGAACACCGCAACCGTGCCGGAATCGCGAATGATGTACGCGGATTGTTCCGGTGTGAGGTTCGGATAGAGGGGTACATCGGCAAGCGCCGATGTCACGCAGGCATAGTCGGCGATCGCCCACTCCGGGCGGTTCTCGGAGAGTATTGCGACGCGGTCGCCCGCCTTGACGCCGAGCTCCGCGAGTCCGAACGCGGTGCGACGTACCCGCTCGGCGAGCGCGCGGCTCGAGATCGGCACGTACGCGCCCTCCACCTTGTACTGGAGCGCATCGGGCTTGTCATGCTTCTCCACCGCGCTGAAGAACAGTTGCGGCAAGGTGCCAGGTACGGAATTGCGCGGTCCACCGGTCGATTGCATCAACGCCTCCAGCGAGCTGGGGGAAGGATCACGCGCCCTTCTTCACGCGCAGGGTGAAACGCACCGGGGAACCCGGCAATTCAACGCCTCGCAGCGATTTCGCCGACGCCAACACCTCCACCGACTCCGTGCCCTGCGGCGCGGTCGCAATGATGGCGCGGCTCGCGTTCCCGGAGGCGTCGGTGGTGTCCACCGAACGCGTCAGGTCTCCACGCTGTCCGATCTGGAAAAAGAATTCCCTGGCGTCGACGGTCCGTGCCGGAACCAGCGCGGTGATCTGGTAGCGGACCACGATGCCCGGCACCGGCACGCGAGCTCCCCGGCGCGACGCCGAGACGTTGACCTGGAGCGCGCTCGATGGTTGGAGCGCCACGAGCGAATCGAGGGTACCCGTTCGCGCGATGGAGTCTGGTTGCGCCACGATCTCCAGCCGGCCCGACGTCGTCTGCAATCGCTCGCCCACGCGTCCGACGATATCCACCGAGCGAATGGTGTCCGCGGCCACGACGATGCCCGCCGGGCTGATGGTCACCAGCGCCGGCAGCGGCGAGGTGACGAGGTACGTGGCCGTCGCGGCGACCGTGTCGTCAGTCGGCGAAAAGGCGAGGACGCGAATCGGCATCACGCGCCCGAGGCTGTCGCGCAGCGTATCGCCCGCGGCGATCGCCGAGGACGGAAAGAGGATCGGCGAGATGTACGCGATGTCGTCCGCGAACGTCGGGATGTCGCCGCACGAGACGGCAATGACGGCGGCCGCACACGCGGCGAGCACGCGCGGCGAGAGGAACCTCATGCGAGCTTCGGGTCCAGCAGTTCCGCCAGTCGCTCGTAGG
>JBKJMP010000320.1:0-4615 GCA_046596395.1 Gemmatimonadaceae bacterium | reverse complement strand
CGGCTCGGGCAGGAAGCGGCGGTACGCATCCGCGATCGTCGACGCGGTGAACGCAGTGGCCGTCGCGAGGAGCCGGGGTCCACGGACGCCGACATCGTCGCGACGGCCACTGCGTTCACCGCGTCGACGATCGCGGATGCGTACCGCCGCTTCCTGCCCGAGCCGATCGAGGAGGTCCTCGTCTCTGGCGGCGGCGCGGCGAATCCGGTGTTGCTGGAGATGCTGCGCGCGGCGTTGGCACCGCTCGCGGTCGTGACGTTCGACGAGCGCTACTTCGATGGCGAGGCGAAGGAGGCGGTGGCCTTCGCGCTGCTGGCCCACCTGCATCTCGAGGGCATTCCGGGGAATGTCACGACGGCCACTGGTGCGCGTGGGCGTCGGATCCTGGGGATGCTTACGCCGGCGTAGCCGTTGAAAGCCCAGACCGCGGTCTGGGTTTCTTCCTTCGCGGCTAGCGCAGGTTCGCGCCCGAATTCGCCCCGAGGAAGTTGGAGAGCCGCTGCGCGGGCACCGCGAGCACGATGCGGCCGTTGCTCTCGGCGACGCCCCCGTACACAACGCCCACCACGTGGCCCGCGGTATCGAAGATCGGGCTGCCACTCGCGCCGTGACCGGCATACGAGTCGAGCTCCAGCACGTCGTCGAGACGCTTGCTCACCACACCGCCGCTGATGCGGTTGCGCGCCGTGAAATCCATCCCGCTCCCTTCCATCGGGGTGTCGTTCGCATGCGGATACCCGATCTGCGCGATCGGCGAGCCCGGTTCAGCGAGCGATCCCGTGCGGCTCACGCCACTCACCGAGGGATACCGCCCCGGCTTCACGATCTGGATCAGCGCGAGGTCATCCGTGTCGGACATGCGGACGATCTTCGCCTCGAGCCACTCATTCGTGTTGGCCAGCTTCACCGCGACCCGGGTCGCCGGCTCACCCGACGCGCCGCGGACCACGTGCTTGTTGGTGACGATCAGCCCTTCGGCGTTGATGCCGAACCCGGTCCCCGCAGTGGGCACGCCGTCGATCTCGCCAACGAGAAACGCCACCGCCGGCGAATTGAGCTTGTTCACGCGCGTGAGGTCCATCGGCGTGGATATCTGCTGCGAAAGCCGTTCGATGTCCCCGCGCCGCGCCGTGCCGGCTGCAACCATGCCGCGCGCGCGCACGAGCTCCGCTTGCCTTGCGACATACTGCTCCTCGAGCTTCTTCGCATATGCCGTGTCGAGCGTGCGTATCGCGCCGATGTTCGCCTGCGCCGCCGCTGCCGAGCTCTCGGCCCTGGTGAGCAGTGCCTCGTAGCTCGCTCGCATGTCGTCCGTCTGCTGCTTCCACAGGAACAATCCGATCGCTCCCGCCGCAACGAGCGCTCCCACCGTGCCGATGTACACCCGCTTCATCGACCGCGTCTGCTCCTTCACGGCATGCGCGACGCGCACCGTCGTATCGAGGCGCCCGGGCTGTGAAGCCGCGGGTGTCGTCGAGGGGCGGAACTCGGTCGGCGGCGCAACGGGCGGGGCGCTCGCAGTCGCCGCACTGCCGATGCTGTGCACCTCCACCTTCGGCCCATTCGCGCCGAAGTTGATCACGTCGCCCTCGGCAAGCGTGCGCTGGCTCGCCACGCGCACGCCGTTCACGAAGGTGCCGTTGGTGCTCCCTTCGTCGTACAATGTCCACTCGCCGCCCACGTACCGCAGCTCCGCGTGCTTCGTGGAGACGTCGAGCTCGATGTTGGGATCGAAGCGAAGATGGCTGAGGGCGTGCCGCCCCACGGCGACGACGGTCTTCTCGAATCGCTCATTCGCGCCCGCGCGCGATCCGCTGAGGATGCGCAGCTCGAGCGTCATGGCTGTGTCGCGGGGGCTGCCGCGGGGGCGGTTTCTGGTGTCTTCTCACCCACCACCGACGACGCCGTGCTGTAGACCCACCAGGTCGCCAGTGCGAGGAACAGCAGCAACAGTCCGAGTGCGATGAGGGATCCTTTCGTCCGCCGGCTCGCCGAGACGGGCGCGGGCATCGCAATCACTTCGGGGGGCATCACGAACTCCTCGGACTTGAGCTTGAGGGTCGTCCGTCTTTCTTGCGGCGACTTGCCACCCGACGTCCGCGCGCCCGATGTGGGATTGCCGCTCGGCGTGGTGGTCCGCATCGAGACCGCCTGCATTGGCCCGGTATCGGTCGGGAGCGGGAAGACGTGGTGCCCCACGTCGTCGCCATTCTCGGGCTGCGCGAGCCCGTCGCCATCGAAGCGCGCCACGATGCACGTGATGTTGTCCGGCCCGCCGTTCTCGTTCGCGCGGTCGATCAGGCGCTTGCACGCGGCCATCAAGTCCTTCTCTTCGCTCACCACGCGCGCGAGCTCGTCGATGCGCACCTGGCCGCTCAGGCCATCGCTGCAGAGGAGCAGCGAGTCACCCTTCCGGATCTTCTGGAACGTCAGGTCCACCTTGATGTTCGCCTCGGGGCCGAGCGCCTGGAGGATGATGTTGCGCCGCTCGCTCTGCTCGGCCTCCTCCTCCGTGATCTCGCCGGCCTCGATGAGCTTCTGCATCAGCGACTGGTCCTTCGTGATCTGCATGGCGACCGCATCACGAACGAGGTACGCGCGGCTGTCGCCGACCTGCGCGAGGTAGAGCGTGTCGCCGAGGACGACGGCGACGGTCGCCGTGGTGCCCATGCCGCGGTATTCGGGATGCTCGAGCGCGAAGGTGTGGATCTGCGAGTTCGCGGTGGCCGTCGCCTTCTTGAGGGCAGCGGCGTACGCCTCCGTATCCAGCACAGGGAGGTCGGCGATGGCGTTCGTGATCTCGCGGAGCACGACGTCGATCGCCATGGCGCTCGCGATCTCGCCGGCCGCAGCGCCGCCCATTCCGTCGGCGACCATGAACAGCGTACCGCGATCCCCAACCTCGTGCGTGCGCACTTCCGGCTGGAGCGTCGCATTGCCGCGCGTGAGATCCGCCACCACGAAGGCGTCTTCGTTGTGCTCGCGTGTCCGCCCCACGTCGGTTCGGCCGAAGACGTGGACGATCACTTTGCCTTGGGGAGCGGTAGGCGGCACGCGCAGGGGGAGGGGAGTAGAGGAGGAGGACACGTGAGATATCGCGAAGTCAGCAGCTCATTTTCAACATGCGTTGCACCGCTTCGTCGTACTTCGTGCCCGCCGTACGGTCTTTAATCGTATTCAGGATTTCGCAGCTCTGTCCATCTTTTCCAAGAACGCCGAGCGCTTGGGCGCGAACGACCGCGATCCCAAGGATCTCATTCGAGCCAATGGCATTCGGCTGATGCCGCTCGGCTTCGGCCAATGCCCTCGTGGCTAAAGTGAGATCGCCATCCATGCTTTCGCGCAGCAGCACGGGCAGTCGCGCGCTGATGTCCACGACGGGAGTGCTCGTCTGCGTGGCTGGCGGACGCATCGCCGCTGGACTGGGACGACTCGGCGTCTGCGTAACGGGATTCGTCGCCTGCTGCACTGGCTGCTGGATCGGCTGCTGCACCGGTGCCTGCGGCTGCGTCTGCGGCGGCGTCTGCGTCGACGCCCCAACCACCGCGGGACTGTCCAACGCCGCCGCCGTTTGCGGCGCCGTGCCGTTGTCGCCACCATTCATCGCAAAGACGATAGCCACCGCTGCGACAACCGCCGCCACCGCGCCGCCGGCAATCATCGGCATGTTCGACTTCGCCGGCGGAGCCACTGGCGCGGGTGCCAACGGCGCGGCCGGCGCAGGCGCCGCCGGTGCACCGGAATCGATGCGCGTCGGCGGCGGCGCGGAAATCACCGCCGTCGCCGCGCCCATCACCATCGTCCCCATCTCGTTCACCGCGTTCTTCGGCATCCGCGCGATCGCATCGCTCAGCGCATTGCCGAAGTCCGTTGCCTTCGCATAGCGATCATCACGCTTTCGCGTGAGCGCCTTCTTCATCACTTCCTGCACTTCCGCCGGCCAGCTCGTGTCCGGCTTGGTGAGCGACAGCGGGCGCGGATCGTCGGTGAGGCGCATGATCATCGACTCCTGCGCCGTCTCACCCTCGAAGGGGAGTTTGCCCGTCAGCATGTTGTACGCGACGATCGCCAGCGAATAGATGTCGCTGCGCGCGTCGAGCTTGTCGCCCGCGAGCTGCTCGGGGCTCATGTACTCGGGCGTCCCGACCACGAGACCGGTCTTCGTGACCTTCTGGTTCTCGCTCCCCGCCGCCTTCGCGATGCCGAAGTCCACCACCTTCACGCAATCCGACCCGTCGCGATTCTTCGCGATCATGATGTTGTCGGGCTTGAGATCGCGGTGGACGATCCCCATGTCGTGCGCCACGGCGAGTCCGTCCGCCGCCTGCTTGGTGATGTCGGCCGCGCGCGTCGGTGCCAGCGCCCCCTTCTCCACCAGCGACGTCAGCGACTCCCCTTCGATGAACTCCATCGCGAGGTAGATCAGCCCCTCACTCGTCTCCCCGAAATCGTAGATGCCCGCGACGTTTGGATGATTGATGCGGCTCGCATTCGCGGCTTCGCGGTTGAACCGGCTGATCGCGTCGGCATCGTTCACCATGCCGGGATTCATCACCTTCACCGCGCTCTTGCGCCCCATCTTCACATGCTCGGCCAGGTAGACCTGACCCATCCC
>JBKJMP010000329.1:0-3475 GCA_046596395.1 Gemmatimonadaceae bacterium | reverse complement strand
GTTGCTGGCGGTCGTGGCAATGTTGGTGACAGTGCCCGTGGTCGCCCTGCTCCTTCGCGACGGGCCACCGGCACACCTGGTGGCCGACGTGGTTCCGGGGGAGCGAGGAATCGTCGTGAACAACATCGGACCGGTGACCATGGACGTGCGCGTACTCGACAAGGCGGGACGTGTGCTCGAGTCGAGCGGCATCCACTATCGCTGGGAAGCCGGCGCGCCGCTCACTGTTTCGCCGGAGGGCGTGGTCAAATGCACGCATCATGGTGACGCGACCGTGCGTGCGTCGCTCGGAAGCATCGCGACTTCCGTGGAGATCCTCTGCCGGCCGGTGCTGGAGGTTCGGGCGAGCTCGTGGATCGACTTCATTGCGGGGGATACCGCGCTTCACCTTCCCTTCGAGGCACTCGGCGTGGACGACCGTCTCATCACGCAATTGCGCGGTGAGGCGAGCGTGATGGACACGTCGGTTGCGCGGCTGGTGGGTTCGAGGATCTACCCGCGTGCGGTCGGTCGGACGGCAGTGAACGTGAAGGTTGGCGACAGGGAAGGACGCATGAGCGTCCTGGTGCACGAAGGTGTTCGATCATTCGAAGGGTTGCGTCGGGACCAGCGGCTCGTCGCGATGCCGGTGCAACTGGCGCAGGGTGACACGGTCGAGTGGACGCTGCCCGTCGGCGTGATCTGGTTGAAGTACCTCCCGCGCCGGCAGGGGGAGGCGCCGCCGACCATCACGCTCGAGGGAGCTGGCGGGTGTACCGCGGGCGACGGCTTCAGGGTGCATCGAGTCTCGCATGACGTCTATGCTGCTCGCTGCACGATTGGACGTGCCGGCGCCAGCGTGAGGCTCGCCCATGGGATGATCGGCGCGGCGCTGGTCGATGGCACGCTCGCCATCGAGCGCGTGGGGCTGCCGTGAGATGCCGGGTGAACAGATGATTGAATGCGGCCGAGCATAACACCCGCAATCGTCGCGCATTAGAACCATGGGCACGAGAGAGAAGCGCTACTGTCGCTACGAGCAGGGGCCCGCATGAAAACCGCGTGGTGTGGACCGGGGGGGCGATGTTCCGGAGCGGTTGCGATTTCAATGTGCACTTGTTATGTAGGTGCGCTCTTGATCCCTCCCGCACGCGCGTTCTGGCGAGTACCGTCCGCTCAGTTTCCCAAGCGCGAGGAATCCGTGACATGGACGCCGGAATGCGTTTTCCAGACGGATCTGCCTGAACCATCCATAACAATCTTCCACCGGCCCGCACTATGACCTGCACTCGGCTCACGGAACGGTTTCGTTTCGCCGCGCTTCTCGTTGTGAGCGTAGGGACGGCGATCCTCGGTTCGCCGACGTTCGCGCAGGGCCAAGGCACCGTTCGCGGTCACGTCTACGAGTCCAATGGCAAGTCTCCCGTAGTAGCCGCGCAGGTGTTCATCACTGGTACACGCCAGGGGGCGACCACGGCCGCTGACGGCTCGTACAGCATTCGCGGCGTAAGCGCCGGACCGGCACAGGTTCGCCTTACCCGCCTCGGATTTGCCCTGATGACTCGCTCGGTCACGGTGCCTGCGTCCGGCGAGGTCGTGGTCGACTTTGCCGCCGAACGCGCGGTCGCCAAGCTCGATGAGATCGTGACCACGGCTACGGGCGACCAGGCGCGCCGCTCCATCGGCAGCACGGTCGCCAACATCCGGGCCGATTCCGTCGTGCAGTTCGCTCCCATTACCAACGTGTCGGAGCTGCTGACCGCCCGGGTGGCCGGAGTCCAGGTCATCCCGTCGTACGGGATGACCGGCGGGACGTCGACGATCCGCATTCGCGGCGCCAACAGCATCGGCCTGAGCAATGATCCCCTCTGGGTCATTGACGGCGTGCGCATGAACGCTGGCAGTCCGGCCTCGCGGAGCGGCAACGGCAACTCGATGACGGCGTCCATTTCGCCGGAGCAGATCGAGTCGCTCGACATCATCAAGGGGCCCGCTGCGGCGGCCCTGTATGGCACGCAGGCGGCGAATGGGGTGATCGTCATCCGCACCAAACGCGGCAGGCCGGGCAGGACGCAGTGGCGCACGCAACTCGAGCGCGGCCTCGTCGAGCAGCCGGGCGACTTCCCCGACAACTACCGGAGCTGGGGTCGGAACATCAGCTCCACGGGCGTTGTGGGAACGGCTGCGGTTCAGTGTCGCGTCTCGAGCGCCAGGCTCGGGCAGTGTAGGATCGACAGCCTGACGACGTTCAATCCGCTCCGGAACCCGGAATTTTCGCCCTTCAACGAGAGGACGCCGCGCACGGTGCTCGGCCTCTCCGCAGCGGGCGGATCCGACCTGCTCAAGTACTATGTGTCGGCGGAGAAGGAGGACGAAACGGGTCCCTATACGATGCCGCAGGGAGAGATCGACCGGATCACGACATCGCGGGGCACGGCGCCCCGCGAGAATCAGATTCGACCGAACTCGCTGAAGATGGCGAACGTCCGAGGGAACTTCTCGGCCAAGGTGCACTCGTCCACGGAGCTCACGCTCAACACTGGCTACACCGACCGCCGGCTTCAGACCCCGTTCAACGCCAGCTTCTTCCAGGGCATTCAGACCCAGGCGATCGTTGCTCCAGGGTTCAAGACCATTTATGGTGGCTACTCCGCGCAGTACCTCGGCGACATGATGTCCGTCACGCAGCCCGAGCGCGAGATCCGCATGATCGGCAGCCTCGGGGCGAACTGGCTCCCGCTCGAGTGGTTCAACGCCCGCGCGACAGTTGGCCTCGACAGAAGCGAAAGCAAGGCGCAGCAGTATGCACTCGTCGGGGAGGGAACCGACGGCGGCTGGGGTCCGGCAGGCAGAACGGGCGGCTTCGGGTCGACGGTGGCCGAAAACGCCCGTTACACGGTCGACCTGGGCGGCTCGGCCACGTGGCACCCCATGAAGGACCTCGTGGCTAGAACCAACTTTGGCGGCCAGTGGTTCAAGGACGTGTCGGAGAACATCTCGGCGACCGGCTACACGATAGCGCCAGGCGCCACGACGTTGAATTCGGGCGCGATCAAAACGGTGAACGAATTCTATTCGCAGAGCGCGTCGTACGGCGCCTACATCGAGGAGGCCTTCTCGCACCGCGAGCGCGCGTACCTCACGGTCGGAGTGCGGACGGACAAGAACAGCGCCTTCGGACGGGACATCGGCACGACGCTGTATCCGCGGGCATCGCTGTCGTACATCATCTCGGATGAGGATTTTTTCCCGAAGTCGAAGTGGGTCAATAGCATCCAGCTCAAGACCGCCGCCGGACAGTCCGGCGTTCAACCGGGTGCCACGACCGGACTCGACCTGCTCGCGGCGAACAGCGTGCAGTTCGCCGGCGCCACACTTCCGACGCTGCGGCTTTCCTCCAACGGCAACCCGTCGATCAGGCCCGAGATCACCACGGAGGTCGAGTTCGGGGCGGTGGCCGCGCTAGTGGACAACCGGCTCAACATCGAGGCGACGG
>JBKJMP010000289.1:0-6956 GCA_046596395.1 Gemmatimonadaceae bacterium | reverse complement strand
CCAGGCCCGCAGTTCACCTATCCGGGCGTGGTGCTTGGCACATCCGGGTTTCCGCTGATCCTCAAGGAAACGCACCTTCGCTTCGTCAATCGCGCGACGTGGAACGTCGAAAAGGCGGGGTCGCACGTCATCAAGGCAGGGGTCGAGCTGAGCAACATCGCGGCGAGCCAGAACTTCCCGAACAACAAGGATGGGACGTTCAACTTCCTCACGGACACCTCGACGCTGCCGAACACGGCCTCGATCGCGGTGGGGTTCACCGATCCGACCGGGACCAGCGATGCGATCGCATCGGCCACGGGTCGTACCACGGGCATCTACATCAACGACGAATGGCGCATGCGTCCGAACTTCACGCTGTCGCTCGGCGTGCGGCACGATGCCGAGTTCAACACGATGAACAACGGCTACACGGTGCCATGGGCCAGTGATCCGGTGTTGCAGGGCATCCCGGAGCTCAGGGACTACCTGAACAAGGGCGATCGAAAGAACCAGCTCGGCAACATCTCGCCGCGCATCTCGTTCTCGTGGGACCCAACGAGGAAGAACCAGACCTTCGTCCGGGGTGGCTTCGGCATCATCTACGATCGCGTCACGAGCTTCATCGGATTCCAGGAGCGGAAGAACTCCACCTGGCGCACGTACAACTTCACGAATCCGGGTACCAGGGATCCGGCCGTGTTGCGCGCGCGCGTGATCGCTGGCCAGTCCGGCTCCCCCGCCCCCATCCTGCTCAAGCACGACATGCGGACGCCGCACAGCCGGCAGATGTCGCTCGGACTCGGCCACCAGTTCAACAGCGAGTTCGGCCTCAACGTGGACTACGTGCGACAGCACATGGACAACCTGTACGTCCAGCGGAACCCGAACTATCTCGATCGCACGCAGACGCCGGCGCGCCGCAGGCTGACCCCCGCGTATGGCGACATCCTGCTGTGGGACGACATCGGGCAGTCCGACTATTCAGCGGTGTTGATGCAGGGCACGTGGCAGCGGAACCGCACACGCCTCAACCTCGCGTACACGCTCGGCTGGTATCAGGGCGACTTCGACCTCGCCGCACTTCCCAACTTCGCGTATCCCTTCCTGTTCAACCGGCAGGCCACCACCGGCGATGAGCGGCATCGCCTGGTACTGTCCACCGTGACGCCGATCCCGTTCGGCTTCACGTTCTCCGGGATCGGTACCTTCGCCAGCCCGCGTCCGTACATCGCGATCGACGGGCGCGACCTCAACCTCAACAACATCACCGGCGACGACTACCTCGGCGGCACGCGCACCACGTCTGGCATTCGCACGCTGCGTCCGGTGGATTCGTTCGCGAACTATTACCGGACCGTGGATCTTCGCCTTGCGCGGGCGCTGTACAGCCGCGGCGGCACGAAGGTGAGCGTGTCGGCGGAAGTGTTCAACACCTTCAACTGGAACAACAACCTGTCGTATGGCGGTACGCAGTTCACCGCGGCCGGAGTACCAGTGCCGTCGTTCGGCGTGCCGACCGGTGCGTACGCGGCGCGGCAGGCGCAGGTGGGCATGCGTTTGGACTGGTAGTGCACGTCGCAAACCTCGCGGCCGGGCGCGCGAAAGGACCTCAGCCCTTCATCCTTAAGCGGCCCGTCATTACCGTATCTCTTGCCGCGCCACGGGGGCGCGGCACGAGGACGGCCGTGCCCTTCTGGCGGCCAAAAATGCGGGCATCGCGGCACGTGGGCGTCCAGATGTCGAGCTTGTTTCCCTTGATCACGCCGCCGGTGTCATCGACGAGGAAGCGGCCGTAGTACTTCTTGCCGACGTAGATCTCGATATAGCGGGCCAGCGGGAAGATCCGCGGGTCGGAGGCGACGATGCCCTCGCGCACAAAGTTATCGCGCCGCGTGCGCCCCTTCAGGCAATAGGCGGTGATGGACACCGGCACCGGTTCGCCGAGTCGAACCGGTGTGGTTTTATCAATAGCCCAGTCCGAGGCAGCACCGAGGACGTGGGCACCCTCGAGCTGAATGGGGGCAAAGACGATTGCCGGGGCGAACTCGATGGGGAGGGTTGGCCGCACCTCATTCCAAATCCGGAAAGAGGTGCCGCTCGCCCCCACCAGCAACGTCACCGCAACGGCCACCGCGCGCACGCGCCTCATGCGAGCACCGCCCGAACGTCGGCGTCGTCCACGCGAATGCCCCACCGCATCGCCCCGATGCGTTCCGGCAACACATACTCCACCGCACCACCGCGCGACTTCTTGTCGAGCCGCGTGGCATCGAGAATCTGGTCCGCGCTCACGTCAGCGGGACACCTGGCGGGCAGCGATGCACGCGCCACCACCCGCTCGATCTCCGCAGCCGTCCCCCGCTCGGCGACGCCAATGCGCTCGGCCAGCCGCGCCTCGAGCACCATGCCGATCGCGACGCACTCGCCGTGCAGCAGGGCATAGCCACTTGCATGCTCGATCGCGTGGCCGATCGTGTGGCCGAAGTTCAGCGTCTTCCGCACGCCGTGCTCGTGGGAATCCGCGGCCACCACGGCTGCCTTGATCTCCACGCTTCGCGCGACGACGTCGAGTGTCACGTTGCTGTCGTCGAGCGACTCGAAATACTCGGCGTCGGCAATGACGCCATGCTTGATCGCCTCCGCGAGCCCCGCGCGGCGATGCGCGAGCGGCAACGTGGAGAGGACGTCGATGTCGATGAGCACCGCGGCGGGCGCGTGGAATGCGCCGACGAGGTTCTTGCCCGCCCGGGTGTCCACGCCAGTCTTGCCCCCGATGGACGCGTCGATCATGGCCAGCAGCGTCGTTGGGCACTGCACGACCGGCACGCCGCGCATGAACGTTGCCGCCACGAAGCCAGCAAGGTCGCCCACGACGCCGCCGCCGAGCGCAACGACGGTGGTATCGCGCGCACAGCCGGCGTCGAGCAACTCGTCGGTGACGCGCGCCCAAACGTCGCGCGTCTTGTGCGACTCGCCGGACGGGATGATGTGGAGCGTCGTACGACCGTGCGCGGCGAGCGCGGCCACGAGGTCATCGGCATAGTGGGGCGCGACGTTGTCGTCACTGATAATCGCGTAGCGATGCGCGGGAGCGACCTCGGCGACGAGCGCGGCGAATTGATGCCGCAGTCCCGGCGCAATCCGAACCGCATACCCGCCCGCATCGATCATCCGCGCGTTCATCCTACCAGGTCACCTCGCCGGCGCCGGCACGGCGGTTGGCCAGGCGGGCGAGCGTGAATAGCAGGTCGGAAAGCCGGTTGAGATAGATGATAGCGAGCGGCGGAAGCTCAACCTCGCGCTGGAGGGTGACGACATGCCGCTCCGCGCGGCGGCACACCGTACGCGCGAGGTGCAGCGCCGCCGCCTTCGGCGTGCCACCGGGGATGATGAACGCCGTGAGCGGCTCCAGTTCGCGCTCCGCGTCATCGATCGCCCCTTCGAGCTCGGCAATGCGGCCATCGTCGATGCGGGCCTTCTGAAGGTGCTGCGCCATCTTCTCACGGTCCGGGGTCGCCAGGAGCGCCCCGATGGCGAAGAGATCGCGCTGCACGGGAACGAGCACCTCGTCGATGCGGGGCATGATTTCGATGCACCGCGCCATCCCAAGGACGGCGTTCAGCTCATCGACGTCACCATATGCCTGGACGCGAACGTCGTCCTTCGGGACTCGCCCACCGCCGAAGAGGCCGGTGTCGCCGGCGTCCCCAGTCTTCGTGTAGATCTTCATCGGTCGAAATGTAGCGCCAAAAGGGGGCGCTCCGTCATCTTTCCGCCCCTATGGAACACGACATCAAGGACATCACCATCATCGGCGGAGGGCCAACCGGGCTCTTCGCTCTCTTCTATGCCGGCATGCGGGGCGCGTCGGCGCAGATCGTCGATGCGCTGCCGGAGCTCGGCGGGCAGCTCGCGGCGCTGTATCCGGAGAAATACATCTTCGACGTTGCGGGCTACCCGAAAATCCTCGCCAAGGACCTCGTGAAGTCGCTGGCCGAGCAGGCAGCGCAGTTCCAGCAGCCGGTGCACCTGGGGCGGCGCGTCACCGGCCTCGAGGAAGTCGACGGTCACTTCGTGCTGCGCACCGAGAAGGGCGACTTCCCTACGCGGTCCATCGTGATCGCGGCGGGCATCGGCGCATTCTCGCCACGGCGTCTGCCGCAGGTGTGCGCGGAGCCGTGGTACGGCAAGGGGATCTACGACGTCGTGACGGATCCGAAGGAGTTTGCCGGCCAGCGCGTGGTGATCATCGGCGGCGGCGACACGGCGTTCGACTGGGGTACACAGCTCGCCGGCATCGCGGCCCACGTGTCGATCGTGCATCGCAGCGATCGGTTCCGCGCGCACGGCGCAACGGTGCAGCAGTTCAATGCGGACGTCGAGGCGGGCCGAGCATCGATGTACACCTTCCACGAGATCGCCGACGTCCTCTGCCGACCCGAAGGCGAGCGGTTCACGCACATCGTGCTGCGTGACGTGAAGGCGAAGACCACGAGGGAGATCGACGCGGACGTGGTGCTGCCCATGCTCGGCTTCGTCAGCGACATCGGCCCCATCGCGGAATGGGGGATGTCACTCGAGAAGGACGAGATCGTGGTGAACCAGCTGATGGAAACGGGCCGCCCGGGGGTCTGGGCGGCGGGCGATGTCACGACCTATCCCGGCAAGCTCAAGCTCATCGCGTGCGGCTTTGGCGAGGCGGCGACGGCGGTGAACCAAGCGGTGCACTGGATCTACCCGGAGAAGAAGGTGGCTCCGGGGCACTCGAGCAACATGGCGATCTTCGGGCAGAAGGACGATTAGAGCGGAGGTGCAGATCCTTCGCGTTTCTCAGGATGACGTCGTTACTTGCTCTTCACCAGGATTACGGCACCGCTCGCGGCGGACGTGCCGAACCGCTGCGCCGCGTCCGATGCATTCAGGTAGCGGATTTCGGCAATCGAGGCCGGACGCACTGTTTTGAGTGCGTCGGTACGCAGGAGGGGCCCGCCATCGATGCTCACCTGCACCGAGCCAGCCGTGGGCCGCTGGCCGCTCACCGTGCCGCGCGTCATCAGGAACCGCGGGCGGAGCCGCTGGACCGCTTGAAGCGCATCGCCGGCAATGATCGCCGGATCGTTCAGCTCCTCGGCGGTGATCAGGTCGGCATTGCGGGTTGGTGCGGCGGCAACCTGTTCACCCGTGCTGGCGGCAGGCGCGCTCGCGCACGCGGCGACGAACGACAGCAGCGCCGCGGAAAGCAGTCGGTTGACTGGCATGCAATGGTCCTCAGTCTCGGAAGGGTAAACTATCGAAATCCGTCCGGATGTCGGGCGCGGAGCTTTGCCTCATTCGTGCGAGCGACCTCGGACAGCGGCACCCCAATAGAGCGCGCGGTGATGGCGAGGCACCAGAGGACGTCGCCAAGTTCCTTCACGACGGCATCGCGGTCGAGCGCACGCCCCTGCATGACGTGCTTGCGCACATGACCCAGCACCTCGCCCGCTTCCTCCGCGAGCCCCGCGGACGCGTCGAGCAACTGCTGCTCAGCGTTCAGCGCCGGATTCAACGTGCGCGCCGCCGCATCCTGATAGGCATCGAGCTCGCCCATCAACTGTAGGTCACGCGCGGATCAGCCTTGGCGTACGCGATGTCGGTGATGAGGTTCACGAGCACGAACACGCCGCTGAGGAAGAGCACCGAGCCCTGGATCGCGGGCAGGTCGCGCCGCGCGATGGCATTCACGACATAGCGGCCAATCCCGGGCCAGGAGAAGATCGTCTCGGTGAGGATGCTGCCCGTGAGGTACGCGCCGAAGTCGAGACCGAGCACGGTGATGATGGGGATCATCGCGTTGCGCAGCGCGTGCTTCCCGATCACGGCTCTCTCGCTCAACCCCTTCGCACGCGCGGTGCGCACGAAGTCGGCGCCGAGGGCGTCGAGCATGGCGGAGCGGGTCATGCGCGCGAGGAAGGCGATGGAGCGCATGCCGAGGGCGAGCGCGGGAAGGATGAGATACCTCGCCCCGCCGAAGCCTGACGGCGGCAGCCAGTGCAGCGTGACGGCGAAGAGCAGGATGAGCAGCAGGCCGACCCAATACACCGGAAAGCTGATGCCGAGGTAGGCGAGTCCGAGTCCGAACCTGTCTATCAAACCACCAGGGTTTACGGCACTCAACACACCTAGAGTCACTCCCAGGATCGTGGCGAGCAGCATCGCGGCGCCGGCGAGCTGCAACGTCTTGGGGAAGCGCTCGATGATGTCCCGCTTGATGGGGCGGTTCGTGATGTACGACTTGCCGAGGTCGCCCTTGACGATGTTGCCGATGTAGCTGCCGAACTGCACGTGCAGGGGATCGTCGAGACGAAGCTCGGTGCGCAGCCGTGCGATGGTTTCCTCGTCCGCGCGCTCGCCAACCATCGCTTGCACGGGATCACCGGGCGCGACGTACAGCAGCAGGAACGCCACGACGAGCACGCCGAACAGTGTGGGGATCGCGAGCAGCAGGCGTCGCAGGATGAACGCGCTCACTTGGCGGCCACCGGGGCAGTTTTCGTCACCGACGTCCAGGGCTGTCCATTGAAGATCACCGGTGGCGTGAACCCCTTGATCCAGGGCTGCACGGCGTACAACTCGCTGTAGAAGTAGAGAAAGATCATCGGCGCCTCACGAAACGCGAGCTCGTCTGCCTGGCGGTACATCTCGATGCGCTTGGTTTCGTCCTGCTCGCGGCGCGACTGCGACACCAGCGTGTCGAACTGCGCGTTGCCCCAGTGCGAGACGTTGCCGCCCACGCCCTTGTTCGCGCCGTGCAGCAGCGGATAGAGAAAATTCTCGGCGTCCGGGTAGTCGGCGTACCAGTTCTTGACGAAGAGGTCGGCCTGTCCCTTTCGCGCGGCCTCGCGCGCGGCTGCGCTCTCGCGCATGACGATCTTCACGCGGATGTTCGAGAGCTTGAGGTAGCCCTGGAGCGTCTCGGCGATGCGTGTGTAGGT
>JBKJMP010000515.1:0-9146 GCA_046596395.1 Gemmatimonadaceae bacterium | reverse complement strand
TCCAGAACACAACGGCGCGACTCGCGCAACTTTACGGCACCGAGTACCGCTTCGTGCTCGGCCCGGACCCGGAAGGAGGCACACTGGTCGAAATCCGATTGCCCTACCGGGAGCGTGCCAGCGCGATAGGCGATGCGACGCCGTCAATTGACGTGGCCGGGCCGAACGAGCAGGAATCGGCGAAGGACGGGGTGCGTGCCGACTGAGCGCAGGCCTGACCGTACCGATGAAAGCGCGTTGCCGCTGCCTCCGCTTCGCGTGCTGATCGTGGACGACGAGCGGCTCGCGCGGATGCGCGTAGAGGATCTGCTCGCGAGGGAGCCTGAAGTAGAGATCGTCGGCATTGCGCGCGATGGAGGTGCCGCCGTGGAGGCGATTCGCACGCTGCGGCCCGATCTCGTATTCCTCGACGTGCAGATGCCGGTGATGACGGGGCTCGACGTGCTGCGCGAGGTCGGTCCCGACGCGATGCCGGCGACGATCTTCGTCACGGCCTTCGACCAGTATGCACTGCAGGCGTTCGATGCCGCGGCGGTAGACTATCTGGTGAAGCCATTCGGCGACGAGCGTTTCGAGGAGGCGTTTCGGCGCGCGCGGCGCCGCCTCGCACTCGAAGGAATCGAGCGGCAGCGCGCGCAACTCCTCGCCGCGCTCCAGCGGATGGCGCCTTCGAGCGCTCGCGGAGCGCCGCAGACATCAGGCGCAACGCCGGCATCCGCAGCGCTTGAGGCAGTTACGCTTCCCAACGCCCCAGCCTACGCCGAGCGAATCGCGGTGGAGACCCACGGAAAGGTTCGCGCTGTGCCCGTTGCGCAGATCGACTACATCACGGCGAGCGGCTCCTATGCCGAGCTGCACGTGCGCGACGGGGCCACGATCCATCGGCACCTTATCCGCGAGACGATGCAGGCGCTGGAGGGGCGGTTGGACCCGTCACGGTTCCTGCGCGTGCACCGGTCGGTGATCGTGCGACTCGAGCTCGTCGACCTGCTCCACCGCAGTCCAGGCGGTGACTACGAAGTCCAGCTCAAGGGGGGCATTCGCTTGCCGGTGAGTCGTTCGCGCTACGCGGCACTCGAGCGCTGGCTCGGCCTCAGCCCCTCAGCCTCGGGAGAGCGTAGGCTGCGACGCTCGCAGGCTCTGCCCGATAGTGGTCCATCCGCAAACCGCGCGACGCGTCGCTGACCCGCGCAGCACCGACACTTCGATCTCATGGCGCCCGGGCCGCCATTCACACGCTGAACGAGGCGCGTAGCGAGTCCACCAAGCGAGGCGCGGTTGCGGTTCTTCGTCGCTGCCGTACACGGGCGGCCCCGTCCGTGACGAGCCGATGTGAGTCCGTTGAGATAGCGGGACACCTGCTCGGGTGTCAGATCGTCGGCGGTGGCCATATACGCCAGTTGCCCGTGCGACCGAGCCTGCACCTCCACCCACTCCGCGTAGCGAAGCATCAAGCGACGCTCGCGCGGCTTCTCCGCGTCGTCTCGCCCAGTGTTGAACGCGAGGTATTCCTCGATCGCATCTCGAAGACTCTCTCGCGTCTCTTCCACTGGAGCGGCCTGCGGTACCGCCTGAGCCATCAGCTCATTGAGCGCCTGCTTACCCTTATAGAAGGCGACGTACAACTGAGTCGTGGTGAAGAGCCCCGCTAGCCGCGCGCGGAGCACGTCGAATCGCCCACGCCGGTACAGCGCCATGATCATGTCTCGGTGCTTGCCGTGCAGCTTTGCGCTCCGGGTCTCAGACGAGCAGCGAAACCGGTCGGGCTCCTTGCTTCCCTCAGCCACAGCACCGCCGGGGAGGAGCATCACGATCTCGAAGACGGGCTGCGAGCGAGAGCGGTCCCTGTTGCTTCGGTCCCGCATCACGCCACCGCGCGCTGGGCAAGGAACCGCTCGATGTCGGACACCTTGAACATGATCGTGCGGTGCCCGCACTTGATCCGCGGAATCTCCGGATGGCTGCGAAGGAACGCGGCGGTCAATCCGTACACTTGCCGCACTTCGTCCGTCGTCAGCGTGACCCGGGGAAGGGCCGGGACCTGCGTCGGCGTCCGACGGGCGTGCTTCTTTTCGGAGTTTGCCATGTCACGCTGTCTCGGGGCCCAGACGTGCGGCGAGTATCGAACGATTGCCGAGTGGGTCGAAGCCGGGTCTCGATTAGCAGTACCTCGCGATCAGCGGCAGCGTTCGCGTCGGGTCGTTGCGACCATTGGGGGCACACACCGACTATGGCGCTCCCGACGCCGAGGAGAGCTACCGCTTGACGACACGGCGACAGCTACTGGGCTCAAGGGGATGGCACACCGCGAGCATTGGGACCGAGTCTATCGGCAGAAGCCAGCGTCCGACGCCAGCTGGTATCAGGCCGAGGCGACGGTGTGGTTGGCGCTCATTCGCCAGGTTGCACTCGATCTCGACGCACCGATCATCGACGTGGGCTCCGGCGCTTCGACGTTGGTAGATAGTCTGCTCGACGCTGGATATCGAAGCATTTCCGTAATCGACATCGCCGGCGCCGCACCGACAGTCGCACAACAGCGACTTGGCGAGGCCGCAGCACTTGTGACGTGGATCGAGTACGACGTGTTGACGGCGCTACTGGCATCGGGATATGCGGTGTGGCATGATCCTGCCGCCTTCCACTTCCTGACCGATCCGCAGGATCGATGGCGATACGTGGCAAAGACCCGTGAGGCGGTGCAAGAATGGGAGCGCACTGTCGCGGTGGGCACATGTCTGCGACCGTAATATCACCGGAATAGCATCGTTCGTCATGGTGCGTCTTCGCGGTGTCGGGCGACATCAAAATCTGACCCTTGGCGACATGAGGAACTGACCCCCTCCCTTTGTCTCTGGAGGTGTCCTCGTGCACGACCCCACGTCACCCTGTTCTCGCGGCGCTCTGCGCGGGCGTAGTGCGCGGCACCAGGCGCACGCCGCCCAGCTCAACGCCCAGCTCGCGGAGGCGCGCCTCGAGGCGCTGCGCCGTCAGCTCGATCCGCACTTCCTGTTCAATACCCTGCATTCGGTCTCCGCGCTCGTCGAGCGTGATCCGCGCGGCGCGCGCCGGATGGTCGGGCAGTTGAGCGATCTCCTGCGTCACAGCATGGACGACGCGGCGCCGGCCGAGATCGCGCTCAGGCAGGAGCTCGGGATGCTCGAACGGTACCTGGACATCATGCGCGTGCGGTTCGCCGACCAGCTCGTGGTGGAGACGCACCTGGATCCGCGCACGGTCGACGCGCTGGTGTCGAACATGATCCTGCAGCCGCTCGTCGAAAACGCGATCAGGCACGGCGTGGAGCAGCGCTCCGACGGCGGGCGCGTCGAGATCGACGCGACGCTCGATGGCGACACGCTCGTGCTCCGCGTCAGTGACAACGGCCCGCTGCCACCGCAGAGCTTGCGCCTGCCGGCCGCCAACGGCTCGGTGGACGCGACGAACGGCGGACGAGTCGGCGTAGGACTGCGGAACACCGTCGACTGGTTGATACGGCCGACTTGCTGCACTCGCTCGGGATAGCGGGTGATGTCATTCCGAAGCGCAGTCGAGGAGCAGCGCGCCGACGGTCCGGATCACCGTGAGGCGCGTCTCCGCAGGATGGAATCGAGGCTGTACGGCCCCACGCCCACGGTGGAGATGTACAGCAGGATGAAGCACAGCAGCACGGCCGGCTCGCCGCCGTTGACCACCGGGAAGAAGTTCCGCGGGGCGTGGACCAGGAAGTACGCGAACGCCATCAGCCCGGAGAGCACGAACGCGACGGGGCGCGTGAACAGGCCGAGGACGAGGAGGATGCTCCCCACCACTTCGAGGGCTGTCGCGAACCAGCCCTGCGTGAACGGGTCCGGTGCTCCACTCCACGGTCGCGCGGAGTTGGCAGGAAAACCCATTGCTCGCTGGGAGGCGTGCTCCAACAGCACGAGCGCCGAGATCACACGCAGCGCGGCCAGCGTGATTCCCGGCAGCGTCGCGGTGAGTCCGGTCGATCGCAACCGATCGTCCGCGAACGGTGTGGAGCGAACGTCCGCTTCGTCGCGCGTCATAGGTCGGGCACCGGTGACAGTCATCTCAGGTACTCCGTTAATGGAATGAAGTGATCGGCGAGCCGGTCACTGATGGAGCGCCATGGCACGAGCCGCGCGCTCGGGCGCCGCCGACTCTCCATCGGCGACTGAACGTCAGACTCGCCCGGTCCGGTGCCGAGAACGTTGGCGACGAAGCCCGAGCTCATGACGCAGCGTAGTGGCCGGCCACCGGCTGCTGGAATCGGTCGAGCCACGAGTGGCACTCCCGTGTCACGAGTGGCGGAATAGCCGCGACGGGCGGGAGCCGGTCCCGCGTGGCGGCTTCGGGCGGTGGCACGCGCTGGACGTTCGTGGCGCCCACCACGCCGTTCGTGTCAACGACGTGCGACTCGCAGCACAGGGGCTTTCGGCAGAGTTAGCGCTGCGTAGCCTGCGCGTACGTCGCGTGCGTGGCCCACTGCGGTCAGGCTCGCGGTCGTCAACGATCACAGCTCCCGCAGCCACCCTAAAGGTCATCCGTCATGTCGCCGAGCACGCCTCCGCGCCCCGTACGCAGCCTCTCGCCAGCGCCGCGAGCTCACCCCGCCGCGCGCCTCTGGGTTGCGGCCCTGCTCGCCTCGCTTATCGCGTCGAGCGCCTGGGCGCAGGCCCCTGCAGCGCACGCCGACCGGCCCGTCGCGCGCGCGGTGCCGGCGCGCGGCGTGATCACGCTCGACGGGCGGCTCGATGAGGCTGGCTGGGCCGCCGCAACGCCCGTGACCGCATTCACCCAGCTCGATCCCGACGAGGGGCGTCCGGCGAGCGAGCGGACCGAGGTCTTCATCGTGTACGACGAGGAGGCGCTCTACGTCGGCGCGCGGCTGCACGACAGCGGTCCCGTGTCCAAGCGGCTCGTGCGGCGCGACGCGCTGGTGAACGACTCCGACTGGTTCATCGTCGCGCTCGACAGCCATCATGACCACCTGACGTCGTATCGCTTCAGCGTCAATCCCGCCGGCGTGCGGCGGGACGAGCAGTTCACCAGCGGCGGGAACCGCGCCGGCACGGCGACCACGGGCGGTGCAGTGATCGAGCGTGGCGGCCAGACGGACCCGACGTGGGACCCGGTGTGGGAAGCGGTGGCCAGCATCACCGACTCGGGTTGGGTGGTCGAGATGCGCATCCCGTTCGCGCAGCTCCGCTTCGCGCGCGCCGACGTGCATACCTGGGGGCTCCAGCTCGAGCGGCGCATCGCGCGCACGCAGGAGCAGTCGCTCTTCGCCTTCGTGCCCAAGCTTCAGCCGGCGGGCGTGGCGTTATACGGGCACCTCGAAGGGCTCCAGAGGATCCAGGCTCCGAGACCGCTCGAGGTGCTTCCGTATTCCGCGGCGCGAGTGCTGCGCCGCCCCGTCGTGCCGCAGAGCGCGAGCGCCGGCTTCGCCAATCCGTTCCAGCGTAGCTCCGACGCCACCGTGACGGCGGGAGCGGACGTGAAGTTCCGCCTCACCTCCAACTTTACTCTGGACGCCACACTCAACCCCGACTTCGGGCAGGTCGAGCAGGATCCAGCGGTGGTCAACCTCACCGCGTTCGAGATCCGCTTCGACGAGCGTCGTCCGTTCTTCGTCGAGGGCGCCGAGATCATGCGGTTCGGCACCAGCGTGCAGGGAAATCCCGCAGGTGGGCCGCCGCAACTGTTGTATTCGCGGCGCATCGGGCGCGCGCCGCAGCTCGCCGTGCCGCGCGACGCGGTGTACTCCGACCTGCCCTCGACCACGACGATCCTCGGCGCGGCCAAGCTGACGGGACGCACGATGAACGGGTGGTCGGTCGGGCTGCTGGAGGCGGTGACGCAGCAGGAGAGCGGATCGCTGATCGACGCGAACCGCATGCGCCGCGAGTCGGTCGTCGAGCCGCTGGCCAACTATTTCGCCGGCCGGCTGCGTCGCGACCTGAATGGCGGACGCTCGACGCTCGGCGGCATGGTGACGTCGGTGCACCGCCGCCTCGATGCAGCGACATCTGGGACCCTGCTGCGCTCCACGGCGTACGCTGGAGGTCTCGACTTTCGGACCGAGACCGCGGACCGCGTCTGGTCGGTGTTCGGCTCGTTCTCGCCGAGCTACGTGAGCGGCTCGCCAGCGGCGATCGCGGCGACACAGCGCTCGAGCGCGCACTTCTTCCAGCAGCCCGACGCCAATCATCTGGACTTCGATCCGAACGCGACGTCGATGTCTGGCTACCGCGCGCAGATTGACGCCGGCAAGCGGGCCGGCACCTGGATCTACAACCTCTCGCTCATCGCAGCGAGCCCCGGCTACGAGATCAACGACCTCGGCTTCCTGCTCAACGCGGACCGGATTCTGGTTGACCCCAACATCAGCTACGAGCAGAACCGGCCGGGCAAGGTATTCCGGCGATGGAGCGTGCGCTTCGGTCCCAACATCGACTTCAACTACGGCGGGGATCTCATCCGCTCGACGGCGGAGTGGTCATTCCAATCGCAGCTCAGCAACTTCTGGACGAACAGCGTGCGCTTCAACTGGATCGGTCCCGTCACGAGCGACCGTCTGACGCGCGGCGGCCCGAAGACGCGACTTCCGGAGAGCTGGCTCGCCAGCGTCGACGTGGGGACGGATCCGCGGAAGCGGTACACGGCGACCGGTGGCATGTCGCACACGCGAGACCAGGCCGGCATGTCGCAGACGACTGCGACGTTGACCGCTGGCGTGCGTCCGGCGAGCAACTGGAACGTGCAGATCGGGCCGACGCTGAGCCGGGTGTACCTGCCGGCGCAGTATGTCACCACGGTCGCGGACCCGACCGCGGCCGCGACGTTCGGCAGCCGCTACGTGTTCGCCGGCCTGGACCAGACGACGCTCGGTATCGACACGCGAGTGAACGTCACCTTCACGCCGGCGCTGTCGCTCGAGTTGTATGCGCAGCCTTTCGTGGCCGCCAACGACTTCCGCGCGCTGAAAGAGCTCCGCGCGCCGCGTACCTTCGACTTCCTGGAGTACGGCAAGGACGTGGGCACCATCACGCGCCAGACGGGGGCACGCGACATGATCGACCCGGACGGCGCCGGGCCAGCCAAGCCGTTTCAGGTGGACGACCGCGACTTCAATCTGAACTCACTACGAGGTAACGCGGTGCTGCGCTGGGAGTGGCGGCCGGGCAGCACGATGTTCCTCGTGTGGCAGCAGGAGCGCGCCGACCGACTCGGCGCACGCGACGCCGAGCTCGCGGGGCGCGAGGTGGGGACGTTCGACGTCCGCACGAACGTCGGCGACATCTTCGAGGTCCGGCCGACGAACGCGCTAGTGTTCAAGGTGAGCTACTGGCTCAACCCGTAACCTTTCATGGAGTCAGGTTCGTTGAACGCGGCTGTCGCGCGCGCGCCAGTCTCGGCATCCTTGCCCGGCAGCCGCACGAGCAGGACGTAGCGCGCGCGCCGCTCTCCGCGGTCGGCGGGTGCTCGGCAATAGACACCGCCTCAGGAATCTGCCCCCGGTGTTCCGGGCGCGCCGTGCGCGCGCGACTGTGGCGCACCACGCCGCGCCGCCGCAGATGCGCGGCGAGCTCCTGCTTGAGCGCGCCCCGCGCCTGCACGTACGGCGTGCGGTAGATCGACTCGTGCGAGACGTGCATCGTCGGGTCGTCGGGATAGGTCGTGACGAGCCAGTGCGCGATCTGCTCGGGCGACCAGTCTTGGCGCAGCTTGGCCGCCACGACGCGCCGCAGCCGCCGCGCGCGCCAAGCGACACCATTTCGGACGCCGCCCACTCCCAGGCCGCCGCGCAGCTTCGCGCTGTGAGACTCGGATGTGCACCGAAACCGGTCCGGCTCTTTGGTCCCTTTGGCCACGGCAGTGCCGGGCAGCAGCATCACGATCTCGAAGACGGGCTGCGATCGAGTGCGGTCCCTGTTGCTCCGGTCCCGCATCACGCCATCGCGCGCTGAGCAAGGAATTGCTCGATGACTGCCACTTTGAACACGATCGTGCGGTGCCCGCACTTGATTCGCGGAATCTTTGGATGGCAGCGAAGAAACGCGGCAGTCAGTCCGTACACCTGCCGCACTTCGTCCGTCGGGTGTCAGGGCGACGAAAGCGCCACACTTGGATGGAGGCCAGGGGCCATGCCTTCGTGTGCGCCGACAAGGACGGGAGGGCACCGGCTCGAGTGCGACCGTAATAACACCGTAATAGCATCGATCATCATGGTGCGTCTTCGGGGCACATCGACCGAAACCGCATCGTGGCATCGCACCCACCTCAGCGGCTTCGCGAGCGCTGAAAGCTGTTGTTGCACAAGCACTTCCAGAAGAATTGAGTCGTCAACGCTCAGTGACTGCAAATCTGCTATTCGTCGGTTCGATTCCGACCGGCGCCTCTCCGGGAGCACACCGCTAACCGCGGTGCGCTCCCTGTTTTCATCTCATGGCGCGCCGTCTGCCTGTTCCGACAGGCGGCGAGGTTCCGTAAGCTGCTCCCGGGTTGGCCGACGCTCCGGCAGCACGTGGAGGCCAGGCGGAGTCGGCTTCAAGTCATGATGCCGAAGAAAGTCCATGAACTTGACGTAGTCGGACTCCGGCAAGCCGAAGAGAGTGACCAGGCGCTTGAAGCTCCCGTCGCTGCGTCGCAAGCCGTCGGCGACGATCTCCCGGACTTGCAGGCGATTGATCTCACGATTCATGAACGGTTCGCGGACCTGCTCCCAGAAGGTCGACTCACTGTCGACCATCACCGACAGCGGCGGTGAGGAAGAGGGCCTTCGCGAGCAGGTCCTTGCCCGTCCCAGTCTCGCCCGTGATGACGATGGACCCTTCGGCCGCGGCAAGGCGGACCAGCCGCGTGAGCGTCTCCTCGAAGCGCGGGTGCCGGCCAACGAGAATCGTCGCATGCTCTGGTCCCCACCGAGCCGTCGACAATTCGAGAATCAACCGCGAATTGCGCGTCTGGTAGACGTCGGCACTCGGGAATGATATCGTCCTCATATCGCATGTCGGTCAATGGGAGCAGCACGGACAACCTCACCGGCGGTGGCATTGCCGCGGAAGTCGATCTGGAAACCGGCCAGCTCGGTATGGGGATGCAATTCGACGCCACCTGCATGTCGGTCGCGCACGTTCGAC
>JBKJMP010000375.1:0-5501 GCA_046596395.1 Gemmatimonadaceae bacterium | reverse complement strand
CGCGACGCGCTGTCGACGGACTCGTAGTCGTTGGCGCGAAACCACCACACTTCATGCGAGCCGGAGGTACCGTCGTTCGAATACTTCCTCGCGGAGTCGATGGCGGCATGTGCCTCGGACCATCGGTCGCTTTCGCCGAGCACCTGGCTATACGCTGACCACGCCGGCGAGGAGCGCGGATGCCATCTGAGCCAGATGCGCGCAACCCGGCCGGCAGCGTCGAGCGAATCGAGTGCTCGATAGGTCTCGGCCATGCCCGCCAGGGCGTCACAGGCCCGGCAGTGCACCATCGTTCGCCCGTTCGTGGAATCCATCTCGAGGACGCGGCGAAAGTGCGGGAGTCCTGCCGCTGGATTCTCGCCCACCATCAACTGCTGCGCGTAGACGAGATGCGCGTCCGGCTCGGATGGATGGCGCGTCACGAGGGTGTCGGCCCACGAGATCACGCGAGGATCCGCCATGAGTCTTCCCCGTGCAATGCTGATCAGCAGTCGCTCGCGCTCGTTCGTCCGAGTTGCATGACGTACGGCCCGCTCCAGGTAGAGATCTGCGCTGTCCACCCAGACGCGAGCACTGTACAGGGCCGCCATGGCGAACGTGGAATCCTCGTCGAGGGCGGCGGCAAAGAACCGTCGCGCTGCCGTGCCGTCGCCCTCGTGATAGGCGCGCAAGCCCTGCTCGTAGAACCGGTACGCGACGAGGGAGCTCGTCGTGCCTTCTCTCCGCGCGGACGGTGCGGAGACCTTCAATTCGCGCGCGACCTGCTCGGTGAGCCGATCGGCGAGCTGGGTCAGGTCCGCTCCATCCACCGAATACGCGGCACGTGTCTTTCCAGTCGCCAGATCGGTTCGACGGAGATCCGCTCGGAGCGTACCATCCGCGCGGCGCGTCAGCACTCCCTCGATGATCTCGCGGGCTCCCGCCGCACGCGCGACCGCGTCGAGATCGACGGAGCGAATGCCAACGGCCACTTCACTCATCCGCCGTTCGCTGATCAGATCGAGACCGGGGATGCGGGCAAGATTGATGTTGAGCAGCGTGCCGAAGCCGTTCAACGAATCGGATGGACGGGCCGAGGTGATCGCGCCCACGGCCAGTATGGGCGGTTGTCCCGAGCGCGCCGTCGCCATGCGCACGCCGAGTATGACGACCGCGCACACGACTGCGACGCTGGCAAGGATCGGCATCCAGCGATGCCGACGTGTGACCGAAGTGCGGCTCTCTGCGGTCGGGGCAGGTTCCGCGATGGAGATCGGCGAAGCGGAAGCGTCGGTTGCGGCCGCGGCGCGAATACTCGCTACGCGTGACGACACGTCAGCGGCGTCGGCGTCGCGGGCTTCACGCAGCGCACGATCGGTCGCCGCGAGCCAGTCGCCACTTGGCTCATCCTCCATTTCGGCATGGCGCCGCCGGATGAACGTGCCGTGCGCAACGGTCGCGTCAGCAAGGCGACCGATCCGGCACAGAAGCTCGACGAACCGCTGGTGCGGACGTTCGTCGAGCGGAAAGCGCTCAGCCCAATCAGACGCGTTTTGGGCGGCACGATCCAGATCCCCGGCCATTTCCAACTCGACGACCGTTCGCTCGTAGCAGAACGCGAGGAGGCGGCGCAGCCGCTCGCGCTCCACGTCCATCCACGCTCGAAACGCCTCTGCGCCCAGATCCTCGCAGCCCATGAGGAAATCGCCGGTCCAGAGATCGATTGCCTCGCGACACCGGCCTTCGCTCGCGGCGGAGGCAAACTCGCGCGCGTCGTATCGAACGAAGTCCGTGAGAAGGCGCAAGGACGTCGTGTCCACGTCCACTGCGTCGCCACACACCCGTCGGAGTTGCAGCACGACCTGTCGCAGCGAGTGTCGAGCATTCTCTTCAGGCCGCTCGCCCCAGAACAGCGTCTGCATCTCCTCGCGGCGGATTGCGGATGGAGACCGATCGGCCAGCACGGCCAGGACCGCCAAATCGTTGCGTCGGCGCGACAACGAGTCGCCACCTGGTCCGCTGAGCTTGAGGCCACCGAGTGTCCGCAGGTGCAGCACTGAAGCCCTCAACTGGCGGTGGGGAAACGAGATGCGTTTCGCTGACGGCCGGATGCGGTGCCCATGGCTTATTGCGTCGGATCAAGGTCGCCGAGGCTGATCTATACCTCAAGCAACCGTTCAGGCAAGCCCGCGACCCTCCCGCCGCGATTCCCAGGCTCATCAACCGTACGCTCGCATCCCCGGAGGCACCAGATGTCCCGAAGAAACTTGACCCGTTGTTCGCAGTCCCTCGCGCTCGTTGCTCGTTTGTGGCGGACTGTTGCGAAACCATCCTGTTCCAGAGGCGATATGCGCAGACATGTATTCTCCGCGGTGACGGCTGGACTGCTGTTAGCGTCATCGAGCGCGGTGTTGAAGGCACAGATCGTCGATCAGTCCAACTATGGGGCATACGGATACTACAATTTCGGCCATGCCTGGCAGGGACAGACATTTCGACCGACGTTGACTACCTCGGTCGGCGGCGGGTTCGAGTTTCTCAACTATTCGAGCGGCCCGCAGAGCGGAGTCGTAACGATCCATCTGTGGGACGCGTTGGCGTCGACTTCGGGCGCCTCGATAATCGCATACGGAACCGTGGCATACAGCCTTGCCTCGAATCAACGCTCCATGATTGATGTGTTCTGGGGGGCAGTTGCCGTCACGCCAGGCACCGAGTACTTCCTGGCTGTCAATGCGAATAATAGCAACCTCGTATCGTTCTACTCGCTTGGCAACACGTACGCCAACGGTCAGGCGTACACCAACCACAGCACGAACAACCCCATCGCCTGCTGTTGGGGTGCCGACGGCCGCGACCTTGTGTTCCAGGAGTTTGCCGCGTCGGCGGTCACAGTCACGCCCGAGCCTGCGAGCATGGTGCTCCTGGCAACCGGGCTGCTGGGCGTCTTCGGAGCGGTCCGCCGTCGGCGGCACGTCGCGTAGTTCACATCAACACGGGTAGCAGCGACGGGGAGCTTGCCATGGCGCAGGCTCCCCGTTTCGCGCGTCGGGCCGCGGGCGATCTCACCGGACGGACATCGGCTATCGCCCAGGTGCTTGACTGTTTGCGGCCGCGCAGTGCGCAACTCGCTCGTCGCTATCACTCGCCTGCGAAGCGCAGCCACGCGATCAACATGGAGCCCCAGCCGATCGATATTGGCCACGAGATTCGTCACGGGGCTCTACGATTTTTCCGGTCAGACATTCGACAACGTGCGGGTAGACACTCTCGTCGCCACCCCCGAACCGGCGTCGCTCACGCTCTTGGCTACCGGTCCGCACACCCGTCGGAGTTGCAGCACGACCTGTCGTAGCGAGTGTCGCGCATTCTCTTCCGGCCGCTCGCCCCAGAACAGGGTCTGCATCTCCTCGCGGCGGATTGCGGCCGGAGACCGGTTGGCCAGCACTGCAAGCACCGCCAAGTCGTTGCGTCGGCGCGACAGCGAGTCGCCACTGGGTCCGCAGCTTGAGGCCACCGAGCGTCCGCAGATGCAGCACTGATGTCCTTAACTGACGATTGGGAAACGAGATGCATTCCGGTGACGGCCGGATGCGGTATCGATCGCTAATTGCGTCGCACCAAGGTCGCCGAGGCTGATCTATGACTCAGGCAGCCGTTCAGGCAAGCCCGCGACCCGTTGCGTTTGTCCAGACCCTACTCGAGGAGTTGTGAACCGTGCTGAGGATCACCCTGAGACTACTGACCCTGGCCCTCGTGTTCCCCGCCGCTCTTTCTGCGCAGGCGAGCACTGTCGTCGGTGGCGGATTCACGAACCCGCTGGTGGTGAGCTCGTACACGATGCCCAACGGCAACAGCAGCCAATGGCGGTACCTCGACTACATCTACCCGGATGCGGACAACCTCACGGATAACGGGCTCCTCTCCGGTGGCACCGGACTCCTCACGAATGGCCTGACCGCCCCCCGGCAACTGGGGGAATACGGGTTTTCCAGTGGGTGGCCCTCACGGGCACTACGTCGGCTGGACGCTCAACCCGACGATCACGTTCTTCTTCAGTCAGGCCGTGACGATCTCGAACGTGCGCGTGCACTACGACATCGACAATTCCGGGGGCACCGCCGCACCAGGCGCAACGACGATCGACGGGACGACATATGCAACGACGATTCCTGGAGGCATCGCACCCTTTTGGGCCGACTACGCCCTGACGACGACGCAATCGGCAACGTCCGCGACGATCGACTTCAGGCGGACGAACAATTGGATCATGATCAGTGAGGTGCAGTTCGACGGGCGAGCATCAGTGGTCTGGCGATCGTGCTTCAGGTCGCGCGCGAGATAGACGGTCGCCATGCCGCCGCGACCGATCTCGCGTTCGACGCGGTAGCGATCGAAGAGCGCGGAGGTCAGTTGGGCGAGGACGTCCATGGCTGCACGGGTACGAAAGACGAGAGGACGAGAGGACGAGAGGATCCCATCGCAGTGGTCGTCCTCCCTTGCTGCTTGCACTTATTCGATCCGCGTTGCGTCGCAATGATGCCCGTGTCGCTGGACCGTGCGCGTATGCTATGGCGTAGCCCCTTGAGCTCGCCGTTCTCCTGCACGCCTATTTGAATCGCGTGCCCGTCGGAGACGTGCTTACGTCACCTGCGGATCTCGAACTGCAGCCTGGCACGGTTGCGCAGCCGGACATCCTCGTCATTCCAAAAGGAATCCCGATTGCTGGTGAGGGGCTCGAGTGGGCGGACGTAAAGGCCTTGCTCCTCGCCGTCGAAGTCCTCTCGCCGAGCAGCATGCGAACGGATCGCGTGGAAAAGCGCGACTTTTACATGAACGCGAACGTCGCGGAATACTGCGAGTGGCCGCGAAGCGAAAGTCATCTTGATCGTGACCCGACGACAAAAGAAAGTGCAGATCCTTCGCTACGCTCAGGATGACACCGTGTCCCTATGCTTTCCTCTCGTCCTCTCGTCCTCTCGCCCTCTCGCCCCTCAAACCGGCCGTTCGATAGACGGACTCAACGCCGTGAAATACCTCGGCCCCGACTCCGTCATGTACAAGCAATCCTCGTGGCGAATACCGAACTCGCCATAGATCACGATCGTCGGCTCGTTGCTGAAGCACATGCCCGCCGCGAGCGGCGTCCGGTTCCCGCGCACGAAGTTCGTCCACTCGTGACCGTCGAGGCCAATGCCATGCCCCGTCCGGTGCGGTAGACCAGGCACCTTGTAGTCCGGACCCAAGCCCGCGTCGGTGATCACCTTCCTCGCAGCCGCGTCCACCGCCTCGCACGGCGCACCAATGCGCGCCGCGGCAAATCCCGCCGCCTGCGCGCGCTGCTCGAGATCCCACACATCGCGCATCCGCTGCGTGGGCGTGCCGAACACCGACGTTCGCGTGATGTCCGCCGCATACCCATCGAGCGTGCAGCCGCCGTCAATGAGCACGACGTCGCCCTCGCGCAACCGCTGCGGCTGCACGCTGCCATGCGGGAACGCGGTGTACTTCCCGAACGCCAC
>JBKJMP010000229.1:0-3710 GCA_046596395.1 Gemmatimonadaceae bacterium | reverse complement strand
GGATCGTGGCGCCCGCGAGCGGCTCGCCGTGAATGCTGTCGACAGCGACGCCCTGGAGGTACGCGAACTTCGGCGCCTCGTCGGCCTTCGGCGGGGCCGGTTTGCTCGCTGTATCCTTGGCGGACGGGGCCTTGGCGGTCGGCCGAGGCGGAACGCGCTGTTGCGCGAAGGCGGGAACAGCGAGGAGGAGCGCACCAAGGAGGGGCGCAGACAGGCGATACAGACGCATGGCAGGAATATATGGAGTGGGCCTCTCCGCTCTACCCATGAATCCTGGCCCGGGGTCCCCGCGTGCGGGCGACAACCCTCCGGGTGAAGGCTTTCAATGCTGAAACGCGCGGCCTACCTCCCCACCGGGGGCCGTGCATTCTCGCCGCGCCGCAGACAAGGTCGTCTGCGGCGCGGCGTACTTCCTGCCTTGACTGCAGCAACATCCAACTGGAGACGACCATGGGCGGAAAGTCCAGCCACTACATGCAGAGCAATCGTCCGGAGTCGGGCGGCGCCAATCACGACGAGCAGATGGAGAAGTCGGGGCTCCTCGATCGCGAGAAGGAAGCCTTCGCGCAGGAAGAGGTGGAGAAGCGTGCGGACGCGCCCGAGCAGGAGTCGGAGAAGCACGAGCCGTTCTCCGTGGGCAGTCCTCCCAATCCGGATCCTCGGGCGACGTAACGCGAAGCCTACCCTCCTGGCTTCAGCCGCTAGCGCCGGTCGCCGTTCCCGGGAGAGGCAGGAGCGGCAACCTTTCGCCCGAACGCATCACGGGCACCGGCCGAGATGCTGAAGCGCATGAGGTCGAGTAGCGCCATGTCCTCGAGCGCCTCCCACCGTGGCGGGATGCCCAGATGCCTGCGCTTCTCGTTCGCCGACTGGAAGCAGATCCATCCGCGTGTATAGCCCTCGGCCACGCCAATGCGGTCGTCGTACGACCCCGGCACCACATCGAAGATCGTCCATGTGCGGCCGTCGTCGTCGATGACCTCGCGGATGGGCATGTCGGCTCACCGCCTCATGGAACGGGTGCAGGTTTCGGCTCGACCTTCACGACCCAGAGGCCGTTGTGAAAGTCGTTCACGTACGCCAGCCCGTCCTTCGGGTTGACGACGACGCCCCACGTATTCGCCGCGTTCTTCGTATTGCCGTCCATGTCGGCGGTGAGGAGGTGCGCGATCTGGCGCCCCTGGGCGCGAAGGTCGCCACGGAGCTCGCCGGAGATGTCGAACACATGGAAACCGCCATCGTAGGCACCCATGTAAAGCGTGTCACCCGCGACCCACAGGTTGTGCACGCCGCCGTACTCCGGCGTGTATGACGCGACGGCCTTGGGGTTGGCAATGTCGCTGACGTCGATCACCTGGAGCGTGCCGTACATGCGGTTTGCGGACGCATCCTTCGCGCCGGCAATCTTGTCGTTGCGGTAGACCTCGTCGGCGATGAAGACGTAGTTCTTGTGACGCCACGCTGTGTGCGTGCCGCGGGTGAAGCCGGGCCCCGTCACCGCTTCCACTTCGCGATAGAGCTTGTCCAGGTCGTACTTGTACTGCGAAATGAACACGGGGTTGGACGGCGACCCACCCTTCATCCCGTTCCCGACGTCGAGCATCACGAGCCCGTCGTTCCACCACGAGCCGTAGAGAATCCCGTTCTGGACGTCGATGTCGTGGATGTACCGTCCACTGTTGTCGGAGCCGGGCGTCTTCCACTCGCCGACCTGCTTCGGGTTCTTCGGGTCGTTGATGTCGATCACGTGCATCTTGCCCGTGGCGTCCGACGTGAGGTACACGTGCGTGCCATGCCTGGGTTGCGTATAGACGAATGTCGAGTGCACGCCGCCGGTCACGCCTTCGGTGAACTCGCTCACGACCTTCGGGTGCAGCGGATCGCGCGTGTCCGCGATCACGATGCCATTCTTGCGGTCGGCAGCGCCCTCGCGCGTGAAGACCATGGTGTTGCCGTCGGCCGTCGTCATGAGATCGTTCACGAGGCGCGTGTTGGCCTGGAGTGAATCGACGATGACTGGTGACGCCGGATTGGAGATGTCGATGGTATAGAAGCGATCGCCACCGCCGTGCGTGCCGAGGTACGCGACCTTGCCGTTGGGGTGGATCCAGATCTCGCTCGTGGGGAACGCGGTGCGCGGCAAGCGACCCACCACGCGTACCGGGCGTCGCACGTCGCGCTCGGCGATCTTCACGACGGCATCCGTGGAGCGCGCGCCGTAGCTGGCCGTGACCACGTACGTGCCGGCATCATAGGCGACGAACGCGCCGTCGGGATCGATCTGCCCCTTCCCGGGCGAGAAGCTCCAGGTGGGAACGAGCCCCGCGATCGCGCGGCCGCTCGCATCCTTCGGCGTCGAGCCGAATCGTACGACGTCACCCGTGCGCGCCGTGAGCCGCTTCGGCGTGAGCTCCACCGCGGCGATGGTGTTCGCGACGACCTGGACTGTTCGGCTCGCGCGCGCGGGAGCATCGACCGCGGTGATCGTTGCAGTGCCGGGCGCGACCGCCTGCACGAGGCCGTCGGCGTCGATTCGGGCGACGCGCGGTGCGCTGGACGCCCAGGTGATGGGGTCGTTCTCGCGCGGGTCGTCGGCCTTGGTGAACACGTCTGCCGTCGCGCGCACGCGCTGTCCCACCACGAGCTTGGCCGGCAGCGCCCCGATGCGAATCCGCGCGGGCGCGTCGGGCACCATCACCACCTCGAAGCGATGGACGAACGGCCGGAAACCTGGCATGACGGATACCACCGATCCAGTCACCTTGCCGGTGCCGCGCGCGATCACCCAGCCGGTCGAGTCGATGTTGCCCGCGTTCGCCGCGGCGGGAGAGAAGCGCAGCTGCGCGTTGTCGATGCGCTTGCCGCTCGCGTCATACGCAACGGCCGATAGCAGGATGGAGTCGCTGGCAGCGACCACGAGCCGCGCGGGGGTGAGCGTGATGCGCGCCACCGGGGATGGCTGGAGCGTCGGAGCTTGAACAGCAGGCTGGGCCTGCTGAGCGACGAATAGCGCGGCGAGAACGACGATCATGCGATGGGGAGCTGAACGTGGATGTCCGGATGCACTGGAGTCTAACGTGACATTCCTTGTACGACGCGTCAAACAGTGGTGTTCCTTCCGCACCGGTGCGATTCTCAGGGAATGCCAGCCCGTAGCAAGCGCACGGCAACGCCGCTGCCCGCCCCCGATCTCGATCCCGCGCATGATCCCGGCTTTGCCGACGCGTCCGCTCGCGCCGAGACGGCCGTGCAAGCGACACCCACCGAGCTGATGGGACATCCAATAGAAGTGCTCGGCGCATCTGCGCGACGCGAGATTCGCATCGGTACGGCATCATGGACGGATCCGACCATGACGCGCGCCGGCGTGTTCTATCCGCGCGGGACATCCTCATCGGAGGAGCGGCTCCGCTACTACGCCAGCCAGTTCAGCGTGGTCGAGGTGGACGCGACGTATTACTCGCTCCCGGATCCCGCCAACGCGCAGCTCTGGGCCGAGCGGACGCCGGCGGACTTCTCGTTCCACGTGAAGGCGCATGCGCTGATGACCGGCCAGCCCACTGAGGTTGCGCGACTCCCGGCCGCGCTCGTGGAGGCACTGCCGAAGGATGTCGCCGCGAAGAAGAAGATCTACGCGAAGGACGTCCCGCCGGAGTTGGACGTCGCCGTATGGGAGTACTTCATCGCCTCGCTGTCGCCGCTGGCCGACG
>JBKJMP010000235.1:0-5402 GCA_046596395.1 Gemmatimonadaceae bacterium | reverse complement strand
GCTTCGGACGCCGGTGCCTGGTATGCGCAGCAGCTCGTCGCGCGGCGCCCGGTTGAGATCGACGGGAAAGCTCCCGCGGTTGCGCAGCGCCCACGCGAGCTTCGGATCGATTGCGAGGTCGAGGTTCGGCGCGGCGGCCGTTGTGAGTTCGCGTACCCCGAATCCATAGAAGCGCACCAGCCAGTCCGCCTGGTAGAGCCGGTGCTCGCGTACCAGCGGCGGCGACACCGAGGGCAACGCGATCGATGCATCGGGAATCGGACTGAATGCGGAGTAGTATACGCGGCGCAACTTCTGGCTCGTATAGAGCGCATCCGACATCGCGAGAATCGTCGCATCCGTCGCCGCCGTGGCACCCACGATCATCTGCGTGCTCTGTCCAGCCGGCGCAAACCGGGGCAGGTCTCGCACCGGGACGCGGGACGTCGAGCGACCGCCGCCCTCCGCCTTCGCAGCGGCAATCCCGTCACGCAGCTGCCCCATCGAGCGGGTGATCTGCGTGAGCTCCTTGTCCGGCGCGAGGGCATCGAGGTCCTCCTGGCTGGGCAGCTCGACATTCACGCTCACCCGATCGGCCCAACGCCCCGCTTCGGCCATGAGCTCGGGTGCGGCGTTCGGGATGACCTTGAGGTGGATGTAGCCGCCGAACCCGTGCTCGCGTCGCAGCGTCCGGGCGACGGAGACGAGCTGCTCCATCGTATAGTCCGGCCCGCGGATGATGCCGGAACTGAGGAAGAGCCCTTCTATGTAGTTGCGGCGGTAGAACTCGAGGGTGAGATCCACGACCTCCCTCGGCGTGAACCGCGCCCGCCGCACCCCGCTCGATTTCCGGTTGATGCAGTAGCTGCAGTCATAGATGCAATAGTTGGTGAGCAGGATCTTGAGGAGGGAGACACAGCGCCCGTCGGGCGTGTAGCTGTGGCAGATGCCCATCCCTTCAGTGGTCCCTATCCCTCCCCGCTCCGCCCGTCGCCCCTTGGAGCCGGAACTGGCGCACGAGGCGTCATACTTCGCCGCGTCAGCGAGGATCGCGAGTTTTTCGGTAACGTCCATGGAATTGAGAGGACGAGAGGATTCGGCGGAAACAGATGAACCGAATATAACCCGAACCTTCCACAAACGGGAGAGAAACAACGAATTCAGGAGACCGAGAGCTGAAACGGAGAACGGAGAACGACGGAGAACGGCGAACGGAAAACGGAGAACTGCTGTTCTGGCATCTCTCCATGCCATCCCCGCATATTCACACCACCTGTACATCTCACCGCTTCGCACCGCCCAGACTATGCTCAAACGCACTCCCCTCCACGAAATCCACGTCGCCCTCGGCGCAAAGATCGTCCCTTTCGCTGGCTACGAGATGCCCGTGCAGTACCCCGGGGGAATCACCGCTGAGCACAACGCGGTGCGCGAGGGCTGTGGGGTGTTCGACGTCTCGCACATGGGCGAGTTCTGGGTCAACGGCGACAGGGCAGTGGACTTCGTCAACTACGTGACGACGAACAACGTCGCGGCGCTCGCGGTGGGCCAGGCCCATTATTCGACCATCCTGAACGACCGTGGTACCATCGAGGACGACTGTCTCGTCTACCGCTTCGCTGACAGGGTCATGATGGTAGTGAACGCGAGCAACGCGCCGAAGGATTACGCGCACATCACCCGTCATGCCGAGCAGTTTGGGGTCAGAGTGCATGATGCGACGGACGAGATGACGCTGCTCGCCGTGCAGGGCCCGAGGACGGCGGAGATTCTCCAGCCCCTCACCGATACCGACCTCTCGACGATCAAGTACTACTACTTCGCCGAGGGCACCGTCGGCGGGCAGCAGGCGATCATCTCGCGTACTGGTTACACCGGCGAGGATGGTTTCGAGCTCTACATCACGAGCGACGTCGCCGTCCCGATCTGGAACGCACTCCTCGGGACGGGACAGATCACGCCGGCCGGGCTCGGCGCGCGTGATACGCTCCGCCTCGAGATGGGCATGGCGCTCTACGGCAACGACATCGACGACACCGTGACGCCGCTCGAAGCGAATCTCGCATGGCTCGTAAAGCTCCCGAAGGGTGATTTCGTGGGGAAGGAGGCGCTCGTCGCCCAGAAGGAGAAGGGCGTCACGCGGCGTCTCGTCGGCTTTACGATGGAGGACCGCAATTTTCCTCGCCACGGCTATCCGGTGTTCTATGCGGGAGAGGCCAGCGGCATCGTGTGCAGCGGCACCATGAGCCCCACGCTCGGCATTGCCATCGGTACGTGCTACCTCCCGGTCGCCGGCGCCAAGGAGGGGACGCGGTTCGAGATCGAGATTCGCGGCAAGCGCGTGCCTGCTACGGTCACGAAGCCGCCGTTCTACAAGGACGCCACGCACCTCTGACCTGACGTGCGAGTCGCGGTCCTCACTATCTCCGATGCCGGTGCGCGCGGCGAGCGCGCCGATGCCAGTGGTGACGCCGCTGCCGCATGGGCGCACGCGCAATCGGCGGAGGTGACCGCGCGCGCCGTCGTGCCCGACGACTCCCTCGCGATCGTCACACAATTGCTGGCCTGGTGCGACGAGGACATCGCCGACCTTGTCCTCACCACGGGGGGCACCGGTCTCAGCGCGCGCGACGTCACCCCGGAAGCGACGCGCGCGGTACTCGAGCGCGAAGCGCCTGGGATCGCTGAGCGTCTTCGTGCCGTCACGGGCGCGTCCTTTCCGCGTGCGGCGTTGAGCCGGGGGCTCGCGGGTGTGCGCGGTCGGACGCTCATCGTGAATCTTCCGGGCTCCACATCCGGCGTTCACGAGTGCCTCGCGGCCCTCGAGCCCATTGCGTGCCATGCGGTGGGCATCCTGCGCGGTGAGCCCACCGATCACACGGCCGGGCAGGGAGACGTCCAGGCATGACAGTCCTTGTCACGCTCCATGACGTGGAGCCGGCTGTCCGGCTGAATGCGCGGCTCGAGGCCGACGGTTTGGAGACCGTGCTCGTGAGTCCGCTCGATGACATTCGCGGCGAGATTCGGCGGTCACGTCCCGAGCTGATCGTGGTGAGCGGCGAGCTGTCGGATGCGTCGAACGTCGGTCTCATGCGGGAATTGCTCTGGGCGGGCACCCCCGTTGTTGGCCTCATCGACAGTGCCGATGCCGGGCACCGGGAGCGCCTGCGCGCGGAAGGGTATGTCGAGCTCTTCCAGAAGCCCCTTGCCGTGGACGACGCGGCGCTCAGCATCCGTGGTATCGTCGAGCGTCACGCGCTTCAGGAGATGACGGGGCTGATCGGGGAGAGTGAGCCGCTCCGGGAAGTGATGGTGAAGGTCGAGCAGATGGCGCCGGTGTCGAGCACCGTCCTGATCGAGGGAGAGAGCGGAACCGGCAAGGAGCTCGTTGCGCGCGCACTCGCGGCGCTGGGTCCCAGGAAGAACAAGCCGTTCATTGCGGTGAACGTGGGTGCGCTGCCAGAAACGCTGCTCGAAAGCGAGCTGTTCGGGCACGAGAAAGGCGCGTTCACCGGCGCTGCTGAGCGGCGACTCGGGCGATTCGAGCTGGCGGATGGCGGGACCCTCTTTCTCGACGAGATCGGCGAGGTCCCACATGCAACGCAGGTGAAGCTTTTGCGGGTGCTCGAGGCGCGTGAATTCACGCGCGTGGGTGGAGTGCAGTCGATCGGCGTGAACGTTCGAGTCATCACGGCGACCAACCGCCCGCTCAGAGAGCACGTGGAGGAGGGAAGCTTTCGCGCCGACCTGTACTATCGGCTCAACGTTCTGAGCATTTACCTCCCGCCGCTCCGCGCGCGTCCGACCGACATCCCGCTGCTGGTGCGACGCTTCATTCGGGAGTTCACGGCGCAGCACGACCGTCCGTTCCCGGGGTTGTCCGCCGATGCGACGGGAGTGCTGGTGAGCTACTCGTGGCCCGGCAACGTGCGCGAGTTGAGGAACCTCGTGGAGAGTATGGTTGTCCTCTCCCACGGCCGGGAGATTGGGCCGGACGACCTGCCTCGGCACATCCGGGAGGGCGGCGGAGCTCGCTTCCTTCCGATGCGCTTGGCGCCGGTGACGAACGTGAGCAGTCAGGGGGAGGGGCGGGAGCTCGAGTTCATCCTGCGGAGTCTGCTCGAGTTGAAGCTCCAGGTGGAGGAGCTTCGCCTGCGGATCAATGATGAGCGTGGTTCATCGTCGCTGGCGCCGGCGCGTGGCGGGTTCATCGGTGAGGTATTTTCTCAGGGCGCATCAGGGGGCCCAGTGGTCGCGATCGGCCCCCGTGACGAAGTGCCCCCGCCAAACGTCGTAGTCGTGGCGCCGGGAACGAAGATGTCGGATGTGGAGCGCTCGGTGATCGAGGCGGCGCTGAAGGAAACGCGCGGGAATCGGAGAAGGGCGGCAGACCTGCTCGGTATCGGGGAGCGGACGTTATATCGGAAGATTCGCGAATATCGGTTGCCGGAAGTTGATTTCTCTATTGACTAGAACTGATTTCTATTAAATATTCAAACGTGTAATTCTTAAGATCTTCTAAGTTTTCCGTCGTGACGTATAGCGCCTCGAGGCCGGTGCGCTATTCTGCCAGATCCCCACTGGCGATTTACGATCCGGCGGTCCTACCGTGGCCTCACTCCTAAAAAAGACTTGTTGACGGTGTCGGCGAAGCCCACCAACGCCCCCGCCTCAGCTTCTGTGCGACCGATCGACGACGCATCCGCGATAGCGGGCAGCGTGTTGCCGATTGCGCGTGCGGAGGAGCTGCTGGCGACGTTGCCTGGTGTCTTGAATGTGCGGATCATCCCGAGCGAGAACGGGGAGGTCGCGGAGGTGCACTTGCTGACGACGACGGAAGTGTCGCCGAAGCAGACCGTACGCAACGTCGAAAGTGCCCTTCTGGCCCAGCTTGGCATGCGAGTGAGTCACAAGAAGATCTCCGTCGCCACGAGCGAGGGGCCTGCGGCCGATGCGATTCGTGCGGCGCGCCTGACGCCAGGCATGGGGAGCGTGGTGATTCCGACGGACGAGCCGCCGGCGGCGACAGCGGCGAAGTCAACGAAGCGGCGGCTGTACTTCGAGGACGTGGAAGTGAAGCGCTCGCGTGCGAGCGGCATGAGCTGCCGCGTGAGCATTCGGTATGGTGACGCGGTGTACGTCGGGGAAGCGACTGGGATGGAGACGGACCGGCTGCGGGTGGAGACGGCTGCGCGCGCGGCGGTAAGTGCGGTGCAGCAGGCGGATACTGAAGGGCGCTCGCTGATGTTCGAGGGCGCGAAGGTGATCGATGCGTTCGAGCGCGAGTTCGTGTTCGTGGCGATTACGACGCGGTTTGGGCGTGACACGGCGCTGTTGACGGGCAGTGCGGAAGTGAAGGATGGCGTGGAAACGGCGAGCGTGCTTGCCGTGCTGGATGCGACAAATCGGTGGGTGGAGCTGTA
>JBKJMP010000652.1:0-14958 GCA_046596395.1 Gemmatimonadaceae bacterium | reverse complement strand
CGACGCATCGACACCCACGATCAACTAGGAACCTGCAGGACGCGGTGATGGATGGCACCACCCTGCCACAAACCTACGGCCAGCGCATGCGTCCTCAAAGCGACGACGGACGCTCCTGCGCGGATTCGGGGACCATTGCCGTGGGCCCGTCGTACAGACGCCACCGCCGATACTCCGAGAGACCGAGTGCCCTGAGCGGGCCAAGGAGCAACTCGTTGTCCTCCAGAATCCAGCTCGCCTCGGCGCCGAAGGCGCCGTACGCCTTGCCCCGCCGGTACGACTCGAGGACGAACTGCGGGAAGATGGCGCGCGTGCGAAATGCGCGCTTGATGCCGAGCGCCATGATGCGGCCGGTGCGCAGCTTCGACTTGCCGAGCAACAGCCGGATGGCGCCGGTTGGGAAGAGGCGCCCATTGCCGATCTGCTTGAGCACCGTGTTGAAGTCGGGGACGATGAGCATGAATCCGGCGGGCTCCCCGTTCACCTCTGCCATGTACGCGAATTCGGGGATCAGCAGCGGCTTCAGGTCCTTCGCCATGACGAGGAACTCGTCTTTCGTCATCGGCACGAAGCCCCAGTTGTCCTCCCACGCGGCGTTGTAAACGTCCCAGCAAAGCTGGATCTCCTCATTCCACCGCGACAGGTCGAGGTCGCGAAACGTCATCCCGCTCTTCGCCTGCGCGCGCTGTGCAAGCGCGTTTACGGAGTCCGGCACCTTGAACGAATCGTCCGCCATCGGGATCCAGTAGGCCAGCAGGTCCTTCGCGCGAACCTGGCCCGCGCGCTCGACCATCGCGGCATAGGACGGCGGATTCCACGGCGTCATGAACGTGGGCTCGTGCTCGAACCCATCCACCAGCAAGCCGCAATCGTAGTTCGTGCTCGGCATCACGGGACCGCGCATGACGTCGAGGCCCCTGCCCTTCAGCCACGCGCCGGCCGCGGCGAACAGCCGATCGACGACCGCCTGATCCTCGACGGCCTCGAGGAAGCCCCAGAAGCCGACCCGGTCGCCGTGATGCCGGTTGTGCGCGCGATTCTCAATGGCCGCGATGCGGCCCACCGCGCGCCCATCGCGCATGGCGAGAAACAACTCGCGCTCGGCATCGCGATAGAACGGCTTGCTGCGGTCGAGTGCGTCGTAAACCGTCATGCGGAGCGGCGGCACCCACTGCGGATGTTCGCGCGGGTTGTAGATCTGCCACGGGAGTCCGACGAAACGACGGACATCGCGTCGCGACGTGGCCGAAATGATTTCGAGTGTCACAATGCTGGAGGAGATGAGCTATCGCGGTGCGTTCGCAAAGGTAATACTCCGCCTCCATGAGAGGACTGCTGGACGATCGAGCGACTGAAAGCGCCGGGAGTGACGCCCTCGTGCGCGCCGCGCTGTGGGTCCTCGTCGCGTACCTCTGCGCAACGGCCGTTCCGGTCGTCCGGTGGAGTGTCAGCTTGGGCGACTCGTTGCCGACGATCCTGCACGCGATCGTCCTACTGGTGGTCGCTGGGCTCGCGCGGCTCGAACGCGTTCCCACGTGGGCCCGCGCGTGGAGCCCGCTGCTCGTCGCGCCGTACCTCTATATCGAGCTTCGCTGGGCGATTCCCGGAGCCGGACGCCCGCATTCGGATGCGTTGGTGATGTCGTGGGAGGCGGCACTCTTTCCGTCCGATCCCTCACGGACACTCGGCGTCAGCTGGGGATCACCGCTCCTGAGCGAGCTGCTGCACGCGTGTTACCTGTCATACTACCCGCTCATGTATGCGCCACCGGTACTCCTCTGGCTTCGCGGGCGTCGGCGCGAGTTTGCGGCGACGCTGCTGGCGCTTGCCGTGGTCTACGCCGTGTGCTTCCTCGCCTACGTATTGTTCCCGGTGGACGGCCCGCGCTTCGTGCACGGCCCTGCCATCGCGCCCGACGGACCGATTCGCTCGCTCGTGCTCAGCGTCCTCGAGTCGGGCTCTTCTCGCGGCAGCGCGTTCCCGTCGTCGCACGTGGCGGCGTCTGTCGTGGCGGCGATCTGCGCACTGCGCTTCCAGCCCAGCGCCGGCATCCTCGTGAGCCTAATCGCCGCAGGACTGTCGGTCGGTGCGGTCTACGGCGGATACCATTACGCCGTCGATGTCGTCGGAGGGCTCCTCACCGGTGTCGCGTGCGCCGCGATCGCCTATGCCCTCGAGCGCCGGGTCCTCAGTGGGACAGCAGCGCCTCGATGACCCGGGGACCAGCTTCGCCGTCCCACCCTTCGGGGGAGCGCCGCTGCGGCACAGACGTCGCCAGCTGCGTCACAAGGCGAGGGAGCGTCGTCACGTCGCGCACGAGTTGGTTGGTCCCCTCGGCGATCGTGATGGGACGCTCGGTGTTGTCGCGCAGCGTGAGGCATGGAATGCCGAGGACCGTCGTCTCCTCCTGTAGGCCGCCGGAATCCGTGATCACGGCCGCGGAGTCCATCACGATGCGCAACATATCCTCGTAAGCAACCGGCCCTCGCAACTCCACGCCCGCCGTGGAAATGCCGTACTCCGCGAGCCGGGCCGTGGTCCTGGGGTGCGCCGGGAAGATCACGGGCCGCCCTCGCGCGATCTCCTGGAGACTGCGCATGATCGCCGCGAGGCGCTCGGGGTGATCCACGTTCGATGGACGATGGAGCGTTACCGCGACTGGAGCATTGGGAGGCAGGTGCGCGTTTCGCCGCAATCCGGCCTGCGAGACGGCGCGCAGCAGCGAGTCCACCATCACGTTACCCACGAACACGATCTCGGCGTCCGGCTCCCCTTCGGCCCGCAGGTTTGCCTCCGCGTCGCGCGATGGCGTGAGCAACAGCGAGGCGAGACGATCGGTCACGAGCCGGTTGATCTCCTCGGGCATCGTGCGGTCGTAACTGCGCAGGCCGGCCTCCACATGCGCCACGCGCTGCCCGAGCTTCGACGCCACAACGGCCGCGGCGAGCGTGGAATTCACGTCGCCGTACACGACCACCCAATCGGGCAGCTGCTCGAGCAGCACCGGCTCGAGGCGCTCCATGATGCGTGCCGTCTGCACCGCATGCGTCGCGGAGCCGACGGCGAGATTCACCTCCGGCTGCGGAATCCCGAGCGAGTCGAAGAACGACGCCGACATCGGGTCGTCGTAATGCTGGCCGGTATGCACGACGACCTGCTCCACCCGGCGTGCGGCGCCGGCACGGTGCACGGGCGCGAGCTTGGGGAAGTTCGGGCGTGCGCCCACCACGTGCAGGACCTTCATACGTTCTCGTACAGGATCACGTGAGCGAGGACTCGGGGATCGGAGACGCCTCCGACGCGATTGCGGTGGCCGTCTCGTGAACGGCGAGTCGCAACTGCTCCTCCGTATGATCGCACGACAGGAAGAAGCGCAAGCGTGCCTCGTCGTTCGGCACGGAGGGGCTGATCATCGGCTGTACGTTGATGCCGCGCTCGAACAGCGCCTGCGATACGCGCACCGCTCGCAGGGAGTCCCCGATCATCACGGGGATGACGCCCGTCCCACCGCTGCGTCCCGTGTCGAGCCCCGCCTCGCGGGCGTACAGGGCAAACCGCGCAGCGTTCTCGCGCACGCGTGTGACACGCTCCGGCTCGGCAGACAGCACGCGGAGCGCCGCAAGGGCAGCCGCGGCATTCGGCGGAGTGATCCCGACGCTGTAAACGAAGCCAGGGGCTGTGTACTTGAGGTACTCCACGAGCGCTGCGCTCCCGGCGATATAGCCGCCACAGCTCGCGAGGCTCTTGCTCAGCGTCCCCATGAGAATGTCCACGGAGTCCGTCGGCACGCCGGCGCTCTCGACGATCCCGCGCCCCGTGGCACCGAGCACGCCGAGCGAATGCGCCTCGTCCACCATGAGCATTGCGCCGTGACGCGTTCGCAACTCGACGAACCGCGCGAGATCCGGGACGTCGCCGTCGGCGCTGTACGCGCCCTCGACGACGACGACCGCCCGACGATGGCGGCGGCGCATCTCAGCGAGCATGCGGTCGCACGCGGCCCAGTCGTTGTGGGGGAACGTGACCCACCGCGCCCCGGAGAACGCGGCGCCCTGCAGCGCGCTGTTGTGAATCAGCGCGTCGCACAGCACGAGGTCGCCCGGACCGAACAGGTGTGATAACACCGACACGTTCGTCGCGTGCCCACCGACGAACACGAGCGCGTCCTCCGTTCCCGCGAAGTCGGCGAGGGCTCGCTCGAGCTCAGCATGAATTGGTCGCTCACCCGACGCCACGCGGCTCGCCGACACCGACGTCCCATACCGCTCGGGGGGCGCCTGCGCGGCCGAGGTCACCGCCGGATGTCCCGAAAGGCCGAGATAGTTGTAGCTCGAGAAATTGAGCAGCTCGCGGCCGGCCACGCGCGCCGTCGCGCCGGAAATCCCCTCGTGCACGTTGAAGAACGGATTGGCGCTGCCGTGCGCCACGGCTTCCGTAAGCCGGCTCCGAAGCGCGCGGTACTCTGGCCACTCGTCCACCGCATGTGCATCGCCGCGAGCATCAGCCGCGGCCGCCGGCGACGGCAGCTCGAGCTCCCGCGCGCGCGTGCCATCGACGGCACTCGCGAACTCTCCGATCGTCGCGGATCGCCAGAGCAGCGACGCATCGACGCGCCGTCCGAGATGTCCTTCCAGCGCCACGACGAGCCGCGTCGCCGCGAGCGAGTCGAGACCGTGATCGCGCAGGCTCGTCTCCGCATTCGCGGCTTCGGCGGGCAACTGGAACTCGTCCGACAACCACTCGAGGATGAAGGCCAGCGACCGCGAGGGAGGGGAGACGACGGGCACGCGTATCAGGGGAGCGGACGGCGGCGACGCGTGAGACGTCTCCGACCAGTCTGGCCGCAGCATCGGGTCGAGCGCCTCGTTGGTGCGCTGCTCGACGTCGCCCACTCCGTCGTGTGCCCAGGCGAACGCCGCGTCGAGGTTCTGGCCGAGCAACGCGGCGCGCTCCTCGGCGTGCGCGCCCGTGCAGCGCGCCACGGCCGCCTCGAACCGCTCCTCGAACCGAGCGATCGCGAGGTCGCCGCCCGGAGTGCCCCTCGATCGCGCCACGCGCGCGGAAGCGAGCATCGTCGCCTCGGTCGCCGCCGCACCGACGAGCAAGGCGGCCCACTGGCTCGCCGTCGCACGCCCTGCCCCGTGCGCGGACAGGCGGTCCGTGGCCTGCTGTGCCGCACGCGCCAGGCTGGCGGCGATATCCGGCGCGCCGAGCCGATCCGTCAACAGCGACCGCATCCCCGCGCCATCGCGCAGCACGCGTGCACCGAGGTGGACGAGCAGCGGTTCGGTGGGGCCCTCGAAGATCCGCAGGAGCCGCGCGTCGCGAAGGAGTTGCGCGATCGGATTGCTCTCGACGTATCCGCGCCCACCGAGAATCTGCATCGCGCCGTCTGCCGCCTCCCACAACAATTCGGGCGCCGACGTCTTGCAGACGATGAACGCATCCTCGCCGAGCACCACCTCACCGTCGAGCGCCTCGGCGATGACGGCGAGGTAGGCGTCGAGCGCGGCCGCGGACGCCGCCATCCCGCCAAGCCGCGCGCGCGTGACCGGATGATCGAGCAACCGTCCCGACACCAGTTTCCGCCGCGATGCATAGCGCTGCGCCAGCTGGAGCGACCGCTTGATCCCGCCGAGGCACATCGCGGCAACGCCGAAGCGGGCGTGGAGGAAGGTGTCGTGCGCGACCTCAATGCCGCCGCCCACGTGCCCGAGCACCGCCGATGCTGGCACGAACGCACCCTCGAGGTGAACCGTGTTCTGGAGCATGCCTCGCATTCCCAGCGTCGGCGCCTCGTCACCGATACGGAGGCCGGGAGTTCCCGCGGTGAGCGCGAATGCCGTGATGCCGCCGTCATCGCCGGGCACGCGCGCGAACACGTTGATGACACCGGCCACGCCGGCCGACCCGATCCAGCTCTTCACGCCGTGCAGGTGCCACCCGCCATCCACCGGTACGGCGAGCGCTTCGATCGCCCACGGGTTCGAACCCGCCGCAGGCTCGGTGAGCGCGAGCGCGCCCAAGTGGTCACCACGCGCAAGCGCGGGCACGAGCGCGTCGCGCACGGCAGGCGTCGCATGACGCAACAGGGGACGAATGCCGAGCGAGTTGTGTCCGCCGACGAATGTCGCGAGCGTAAGGTCGATCGCCGCGAGCTGCTCGACGACGCGCAGCACGTCGGCGTGCGCCATCCCGAGCCCGCCGAGCGCGGGCGGCGCCTGCAGCCCGAAGAGGCCCGCGGCGGCGAAGTCGCGACGCAACTGCGCCGGCATGGCGCGGCGCTCGTCCATGCCGTACGAGTCGAGGTGGTCGCGCGCATGCGAGCGCAGCCAGTGCCGGATGCGCAGCGCGTGCTCGGCGCTCGGGCGTTCGCGGTCGATGCGCGCCGCGGCGACATGCGATGGCTGCGCGTCGATGCCGGCGAGCTGGCCGGATGCGTTGAGCTCACGCGTGCGCCGCCGCTGGAGCTTGCCACTCGACGTCTTCGGCAAGGTCCCCTGACGGATGAGCACCACGTCATCGATGACGAGGCCGAGGGTATCCGCCACTGCGGATCGCACCGCCGCCACGACCTCCGCCGACGCGCCTGCGCGGTGATGCCGCACCACCTCCGCGACGAGAATGACGCGCTCGCGTCCCGAAGCACCCGTGCTGAACGCGGCGACCGCACCCGTGCGAAGATTGGCGTGGCTGTGCTCCGCGGCGCGCTCGATGTCCTGCGGATAGAAGTTGCGGCCGCCGACGATCACCAGGTCCTTGATGCGGCCGGTGACGACGAGCTCTCCATCGTGGAGTGCGCCGAGGTCACCAGTGCGAAGGAAGCGCTCGTCGGAACCGGGGAGGCGTGCGCCGAACACGGTTTCGGTCTCCTCGGGACGCCCCCAGTACCCGGAGGCCACGCTCCCACCGGCAATCCAGATCTCGCCGACGGCGTTGGGCGCGCACTCCGCGCCGACGTCGGGGTCCACGATACGTATGCGCAGCTCATCGGCGGGCGGGCCGGCGCTCACAAGGTGCGTGGCGTCGAGCGCCGCACTACCACGGAGGCTCCGTGCCTCGAGGGCTCCGCGGTCAACCGAGAGAATCGTTGGTGGGCGCTCCTGCGACCGTCCCGACGCAAACAATGTCGTCTCCGCGAGACCGTAGCTCGGCAGGAACGCCTCGCGCCGAAAGCCCGTGTCCGCGAAGGCCTTCGCGAACCGATCGAGGGTCGGGGCGTGAAGCGGCTCGGCCCCATTGATGGCAATACGCCAGCTCGAGAGGTCGAGCGTGGCGCGCTCTTCGTCGGAGACACGCTCCACGCAGAGCTCGTACGCGAAGTTCGGCGCGCCGCTGGTGGTCGCGCGATATCGCGTCATCGCCTCGAGCCAGCGCAACGGCCGCTGCGAGAACGTGGACGGCGCCATCAAGGTGCCCGGAATAGCGGCGTAGAGCGGTTGCAGGATCGCGCCGACCAGCCCCATGTCGTGGTACGGTGGCACCCAGAACAGGATTTCGTCGCCCTCGCGCTGGCGTGCCGCACGATGGATCACGCCAAGGTTGTGCATTACGGCGCGATGCGGCAGCATCACACCGCGCGGGTCGCCCGTCGACCCCGAGGTGTACTGGAGAAACGCGAGCTCCTCCTCGCCGACGGATCGCACGAGTTCGGGGGCCGGTGTGCCGAGCATCTGCTCGGCATCGAGCCAGGCGACGTTGGCGAGGGTGGGCGAGGACGCGATGAGTGGCGCGAGGCGATGATGCAACGCCGTCGAGACGATGGCCACGCGCGCGCCGCAGTCCGCGACGATGCCGGCGACGCGCGCATCGGGGCGGCGTGGGTTGGGCGGGTACGCGGGAACTGCGACGACGCCCGCATATTGGCAGGCATACAGCGCGCTCACGTAGTCGAGGCCGGGCGGAAGCAGCAGCACCACGCGGTCGCCCGGTGCCGCGGCGTCGGCGAGGTGGCGGGCCATGCGGACGACGCGACCACGGAGCGCCGCGTACGTGAGGACGCTATCCTCGTCGCCCGATGAGGAGAGGAAACGATAGGCGATGGCGGCCCCTCGCGTCTGCGCGCGCTGCTCCAGCAGGCCCACGAGCGTGCGACAGCCGGCGCCCTTCGCGTCGTCGTGCAGCAGGGACCTCAGCTTCGCGTCTCCATGGCCGTATCTCCTTTCGAGTCCCGCACGCTTCCCGCGCGCAGCCAGCCCGCCCGCCGGTACCAAAGATACGTCTCGCGCAAACCATCTCGCAGGGGCGTTTGCGCGGTCCAGCCGATATCGCGCCGAATCCGTCCGGAATCGCACAACCAGAACGGCGGCCGCGCGAGCATCACCTTGTTCGAGTTCATCAGGACCGGACGCCCGGTCAGCAGGCTGAACAGACTTCCCACCCGTCCGGCAAGTGCAAGTGCAGGACCGGGCAGCTGCAGCTCGAGCGACCGCACGCCGGCCAGGGTGGCCACCTCGCCATAGATTCGCGACCACGACACCGCCTCCTCGGCTGCGGCGAAGTACGTCTTCCCGATGGTGGCGGGTGATTCGGCAGCGCTGAGGATGGCGGCCACGAGATCACGCACGTAAACGACCGACATGAGCTGCGTGCGCGGCGCCGCATGGAACGCGACACGCTGCACCGCCTGCTTGAAGACATTGAGGAAGTCGACGTCGCGTGGCCCGTACACGGCGCCTGGCCTGATGATCGTGACCGGAACGCGCTCTGAGAACCGGCGCGTCGCGTCCTCGGCCTCTCGCTTACTGCGCCCGTACGCTTCGATCGGCTGCGGTACGTCGTCTTCTGTTACGGGCGCGTCCGCCGACGGGGCCGGACCCGCCGCTGCCTGCGATGATACGAGCACGAACCGCGCGGGCGGTAGCGCGTGTGCCGCGAGCGCGGCGAGGATATTCGCGGTTGGGATGACATTACCTTCCCGGAACTGCGCGAGCGTGCGCCGCTTCGTAACCCCACCGACATGAAAGACGTGCGTGGCATCGTTCCAGATCGGACAGGCGCGCACGGCGAGGTCGTCGAGCAGATTCAGGGTCGCGTATTCGACTTCCGCCCTGCGCGACGACAGCGGCGACGCCGCGCGCACGAGTGCCCGCACCGTCGCACCGCGTGCGAGGAGCGCATCCACGAGATGCGAGCCGATGAATCCCGACGAGCCAGTCACCACGGCAATCATGTGCCGCAAGTTGTACGATGACGCTCGCGCGTGGTAGCTTCTGGAGCCCGGCTGCGGCCGCGCACCTGGTCCCGTAGCTCAGCTGGTTAGAGCAAGCGACTCATAATCGCCAGGTCCTGGGTTCAAGTCCCAGCGGGACCACTTCAACTTCCCAGCAGCAACGTGACGCGCGTCTCCATCACCGTCGACTTCGAACCGGACTGTCCGCCATACCTGAGCTCGACGTTTCGCGGCATCGAGGAAGGCGCTCCTGCCCTCCTCGACCTCTTCGCGGATCTCGGCGTCAAGGCCACCTACTTCACCACGGGCGACGTCGCCGAGCGGTACCCCGGCGCCGTGCGGGCACTCGTGGCGTCGGGGCATGAGCTCGGATGCCATGGCGTGACGCATTCCGCCTTCGACACACTCAGCGAACCGGTCGCGCGCTGGGAAATCGCACACTCGGTCGAGATGCTCCGCGCCTTTGCACCGGTGACATCGTTTCGCGCGCCGTACCTCCGCTTCCCCGAACGCTACGTCCCGCTCCTGGAGGAATCCGGCTTCCTGCTCGACTCGTCGCTCGCGCGCTACAAGCGGTCATGGTACACCGCCCGGCGCCCCACGACGCTTGCCCGCATCCCGGCGTCGGCAATGTCGTCGGTGCTGCGCATCCCACGGGTGATTCGCACACCCTGGCTGCTCTCGCTCAGCGACCCAGTCGTGCTCTTCGTGCATCCCTGGGAGTTCGTGGACCTCACCCGTGAGGCGTTGCGCTACGACTGCCGCTTCCGCACGGGCGCGTTCGCGCTCCGTGCGCTTCGGGAGGTAATCGAGCTCTTTCAGCGGCGCGGCGCGGCGTTCCTGCCCATGCGGGACCTGCCTCCGGACGCACGAGCAGCATGACCGTCTCGGCCGGAGCGCGTCGAGCCATGTCCGCCCTGGCCGCGCTCGTCCTCCTCGCGTTGCTGGTCGTGGCGGCGCGCGAGATCGACGGCGCACGCATGGTCGCCGCACTCCGAGGCGCACGCTTCGGGTGGATCATCGCCGCTGTCGTCGCATATGCGACGATCCTTCCGCTATGGGCACTGAAATGGGGCCGGCTCGCGCCGCCCGCGCCGCAGAACCGGTTTCCCAACATGCTCGGTGTCGTCGCGCTGACGTGTACGGCGAACAACACGGCGCCCTTCTTCGTGGGCGAAGCAACTGGTGCGTTCCTGCTCGTTTCGCGCGTGGGGCTCTCACGCGCCGCCGCGCTCTCGGTGATCGCGATGGACCAGTTGCTCGTCGGCATCGCCAAGGTCGTGGTGCTCGCGTGTGCCGCGCTCGCGGTCACGCTGCCCGCGTGGATGAGCCAGGGGGCGAGGGCGTTGGCCGCCGGCGTTGGCCTGCTCCTCCTCGGCTGTCTCCTCGCTGCGTGGAATCACCACCGCGTCGTCCAGATGTCCGCGCGAGTCACCTCGGCACGCCTCGCTGCCGCACTTGGACGACTCGCTGAGGCGCTGGCTCCGATTCGCTCGATGGATCGCGCCGGCGTCGCGCTCCTGCTTGCCCTCGCCAAGAACCTCGCCGAGGTCGTCGCGATCGTCTGCGTGCAGCGCGCGTTCGGTGCCTCCATGCCCTTCGCGTCGGCGGTATTGGTACTCGCCGCGCTCAGCCTCGCGACGCTGATTCCGCTCATCCCCGGGAACCTCGGCGTGTTCGAGGGCGCCGTCGTGGTCGCGTACACGTACCTCGGCATGCCCGCGGACCAGGCACTCGGCATCGCGATCGTGCAGCACACGTGCTACTTCGTGGCGCTCGCCGTTCCCGGCTATGCGTGGGTCTTCCGCTCGCGCGCCGACCCCCCGCTCCAAGCCGCGAGCGCGCACGACGCGGCGTAGTAGTCGCGATGCATCCGAACCACGGACGCCCAGTCGTACGGTGGCGCCTCGGCGCGATTCCTGGCCGCGAGGAAGCGGCGAAACGGCGCATCGATCGCGAGACGCGCCATGAACTGGCTCAGCTCGCGCTCATCGCGCGCGAGCATGCCGTTGATTCCCGGCGCGATGAAGTCTCGCGCTCCCCCGGCAAGCATCGCAATCACGGGTAGCCCCGCCGTCCGTGCCTCCAGCGCGGCGATTCCGAACGACTCGCGCTCGCTGGGCAGCACGAACGCATGCGCGCGACCATACAGGGCACGCAGGTCTCGCCTGCTCACGTGACCGACGAGCTCTACCCGATCGCCGACGTTCATCTCGTGCGCGAGCCGAGTGGCGACGGCGCGTTCTGGTCCGTCACCCGCGATGATGAGGCGCATCGCCGGTGTTCCCGCGACGAAGCGAACCGCCCCCGCAAAGGCCCGGATGAGCCGCTCAGGACGCTTCTTGCGTGAGAGACGCATTGCGCTCACGAACAGGATCTCGCCCTCCGATGTCGCCGGTGCCGACGGACGCCAGAAGGCGGTGTCAATGGCGTTCGGCAGCACGCCGACGCTCGCGCCTGGCATCCAGCGCACCGCCTGCGCGGCCACCACGCTGCTGACGGCGGTGAGCACGACTCGCCTCGACCATCCCAGGAGCGCATCCGCCGCACCGATCAGCATTGACGACTGATGCAACATCGAATGAAAGGTCATCACGGTGGGGAGGCTGGCGCGCTCCGCCACCATCGCGCCGGCCCAGGCGGCCGGTGAAACCACGCTCGGATGGGCGTGCACGAGATCGAACTGCCCGGACGTCAGCGTTCGGCGGAGGGCCGACGTCAGACCCGGTGCAAAAGCGACTCCGGCCAGCGGCGCCAGCGGCACCTCCACACGATGCACCGGGACACCATCCACGACTGAATCACCACGCGTGGTGGTGACGATCTCCGCATCGATTCCGTCGGCGCGCAGGGCGAGCGCGAGGTCGCTGAGGTGGAGCTCGATGCCTCCCATCCGTGGGAGGAACCAGTCGCAGAGCAGGGCGACGCGCACTGGTCGGAGGCTAGTGCCGCACGCGCACTGCGAGCTCCGCGACATAGTCCCGCCGCCGACCTCCCTGGAACGCCGCATTTCGCGTCTGCTCCAGACCACCACGAGCCACGACCGCGATTCCGCCGGCGCGTTGGACAACGACGGATCCAAGGAGGCGATCACGCCGCTCGTCCGGTGTGCTCGAGACCTTTTGCACCTCGTAAAGCGTCTGTGCGGCGTCGCTATAGTAGGCGCGATAGGTGGCGTTACTGTAGATCGCGTGTCGCGCCTCGACCTCGAGCCGCATCACCTCCGACCGGTCCCACCGGACCAAGGCAGAGAACGCCTTGGCATCCGGGCCCAGCTCGTCGCCGAGCAGCCGTCCGCGCGTGGTCATGCCGCCCGTCAATTGGGCATGGGAGTACGTGACGATCCCCATGTGCTTCGCCGACAGCTTTGCCGATATCGCTGGCGTGATGATCTTCGGCACGAGCAGACTCAGCGACTGCGCGCCGTACCCGGTGAGCAACTTCGGCAATCGGCGCGTGTCGAAGTCGTCGATGAGCGCCTCGCCCGTCAGCACAACTCCCCCGAGTGCGGGGATGCGCCAGCGCGCGTCCACTCCAACGACCTTGTCGGAATCGACGTCGAGCGTGCCGGTGCTATCGGTGTAGTTGTGCTTGCGGAAGACGTCGATGAACGGCAGGAAGTCGATGAGCGTGTTGCCGAAACTGGACGAGCGCGCACCTTCGCCACCAAAGTGATTCAGGAACGTCCCGCCGATCTCGAAGGTGCGGGCGGGCTGAATGCTCACCTTGTACGCCAGCAACTTCGATCCGGTGCGGACTCGGCTCGGGCCGAGATCGGCGAGCAGCACAGTCGCCTGCATCGGGCCGAAATACCGCAGGAGACTCGGCAGCGTGAAGGGGGAATCGCCCGCAATGGAGATCATGTCGAGCGCCGGCGCGTCCGACGCGAGGAGCAAGCCATCACCCGCGCTCTGCGCCCACGTGATTTGCTGCCGACCAACCGTCACGGCGACGTTTCTTGCGCGTGCACGAGCCGAGGCGATCAAGACCTCACCGGTCGTGCTCGAGACCCCAGCGTCCGCCGCGTTCCGGTATTCGAGGCGCTCTCGTAGGTGAAGCGCGAGCCAGCCGGTGGGCTCGACTCGGTGCGACAACTCCAGTGAAGCCACCTGCCCTCGGACGGCCGGGCGCCCGAGCCGGCGAGTCGCCAGTGGATCGATCGTCGCCTCGGTCGGCATCGTCCCGGGCGCAGGGAATCCGCGGCGCAGCGCATCGGTGGACGAGACCGTCAGCGAAAGTCCCTCGATGGGGACGACGACGGGACCGCCCGATTCCTCCCCCGCCTCATCAGCCGCGCGCCCCAGGCGTCGCAGCATCTCGTTCACCAACGCGACGTCACCGCGCGCGACCCCGACCGACGCGCGGGGGCCCTCGATGTTCGCGCGCGCAACCGCGGCCAATCTCGCGAGTTCCCGTCGCGAGTAGGGACGTTGGCCGAGGATCGCGCGATCGAGCACACCCAGCTCGGCGAGCCGCTCGATGTCCGCGTAGACGAGGTTGCTCGAGGGCACGAGACTCGTGCCCTGCGCGTGCAGCGCGAGAGGGCTGACAACGAGAAAGCTCGCGGCGAGCGCGAGCTTGCCCAGACGTGAGTCAAACATGGGGATCAAAGCTATTGTCGCACGTAAACCTGCGCGAACCCCTGTCCCGCGAGCGTGAGGCTGTTCCCCTGCGTCATGCCATTGCCGGTCGAGCCGTCCGCGTCCACGAGGCGCACAGCCGTTCCGTCCAGCGAGTAGCTGCCATTGTCCGACCCGTTCTGCGTGGTGACCACGGTCCCCTCCGTCCGGCGCACGGAAAACGTTTCCGTGAAGGTCCCGTTTTCGAGGATCACCAGCTGGTCCGCCACGATCTCGACCTTCGGACTTGTCCCCTGAAGGACGTACGGCATGGCTTGGCCGTTTACGCTTTGCAGGTTCCAGGTGCCGGCGAACGACGCCCGTGTTGGCCGCGTGCCGTCATCCGAACAACCAAGTGAGAACACCGTCGCGAACGCGATGACGGTCAGGGCGAGCCGGCGCTTCATGGCAACCTCGTGTGCATGGGTACGACGACTGCATGCGCCTCTCTCGCCTGCATCCGCCCGTCAACGTGCCTGACCAGCGGGCACTTTCGCGGCCTGTACAGTCTCCAACCGGATCTCCGCGCCGGCCTGCTCGAGCCGGCCCCGCAGGCGCTCGGGGATGCGCGCGCGGATGATGATTCGATCGTCCTCGTTGCGCAGCTCCAAGACTTCGCCGTGCTGGTGAATCTCAGCGAGAAGCTTGCCGTCGCTCGAGCTCAACCTCACCTCGGCCACCGGCCGTCGCGCGCGCATCGCGTGGCGAAGGGCGCGTGCAAGCGGGTCGAGCCCATGCTCCGCCTCCGTCGACACGAACACCGCATTCGGCACGAGCGCCGTGACACGATCCTGGAGGGCCAGGGCCGCCTCCTCCGTGAGCAGGTCCATCTTGTTGAACACGAGCAGCATGGGTTGGTCGATCAGACCGAGCTCCACGAGCACCTGGTCCACGACCATCCGCTGCTCCTCCCACATCGGATGGCTGGCATCCACGACGTGCAGGATCAGGTCGGCGTCACGCGTCTCCTCGAGCGTGGCGCGAAACGACGCGACGAGATGATGGGGCAGCTTGCGAATGAATCCGACGGTATCCGTGAGCAGCACCTGCGCGTTCTCGCCGAGGTCCACCTCGCGCGTGAGCGGGTCGAGCGTCGCGAACAGCCGGTCCTCGACGTGTACGTCGGCGGCGCCCGTCATGCCGCGCAGGATCGACGACTTGCCGGCG
>JBKJMP010000626.1:0-14315 GCA_046596395.1 Gemmatimonadaceae bacterium | reverse complement strand
GACGGCCCAATCTCTGGCAAGCATGGCGTAGTCCTCCAATCAGCCGGTGGGGGCGGGCGACGCCGCGTCTATCGTCTGCCGCAGCGTCGCGCGAGGGGCCATATACCCCCCACCGGTATTATAATACCCCCTGGGGCTATGTCAACCCCCTCATTCGCAGTGACGTCCAGGGCGCGCTATTGACTGTCACATGCGGCACAGCGAGTTTGATGCGTCTTACCATATATGAGAGCGCAATGGTCAGGACTGCCTCGGCACAAGTGCTCGATCTTCCGACCGTCGACGATCTCGACGCTGTGTTCAAGGGCTTCGCCGATCCCACACGGATTCGGATCCTCAGCGTCCTTGCTGCTGGCGAGCTGCGCGTCTCCGACATCGTGGACATCCTGCAGCTCCCGCAGCCCGCGGTTTCGCGACACCTGGCGTACCTCAGGCGCATGGGCCTCGTGGAGGCTACGCGCGAATGGAAGTTCGCGCACTATCGGCTCGCCGAGCCCACGCACGCCGTGCACAGGAACCTGATCGCATGCGTTCGCTCGTGCTTCCGCGGGATCGCGTCGCTCGACCGCGAGCGTAGCGAGGCCGAGGCGCGCGTGAGGGCTGCGTGACTCGATGCGTGAGCCTGCAGCGGGAGCGCGAGCGTGGGCCTCCAGCACTGAGCAACTCAGAGCTTGGGCTCGGGCTGCAGCTCACGCTCGAGCTCTAGAGTGCTCAATGCTGGAGGCTTCACGCTCATGTTCTCGCTCTGCGCTGGAGCAGGCTCCAGGTTCTTCCAACTCGAGACACTAGAATCCGCAATGCGCTATCTCCTGCTCTCTGACGTCCACGCGAATCGTCCAGCGCTCGATGCGGTCCTGCGCAACGCTGCGACGCACGATGACATCGCCGGGATGTATCACCTCGGAGACCTCGTCGGCTATGCACCATGGCCCAACGAAGTCATCGAGATGATTCGGGCGGCGGGCATTCCAGGGGTCTCGGGCAACTACGACACGACCGTCGCGACCGGATACAAGCATTGCGGCTGTCGCAGCGAGAACGCGGCGCAGGAAGAGCTCGCACACCAAAGCTTCACATGGACGCTCGAGCACACGTCCGAGGATTCAAAGCGCTGGCTTGCGGCGTTGCCCTTTCGTCTCGATGTCCGCCCGTTCGGTGGACATCAGGCCGGTCCAACGATCCGCTTGCTGCACGGCAATAACACGCTCAACACGGTCTACCTGACCGAAGATCGCACGGACGAATTTCTCGGAACCATGGCCGAGCGCATGGGTGCGAGGGCAGGCGACATCATCGCATTCGGCCACACGCACAAGCCGTGGCATCGCGTCGTGAACGAGATCCATTTCATCAATACCGGCAGCGTTGGCCGGCCGAAGGACGGCGATCCACGCGCGGGCTACGTATTGCTCACCGTGAACGTGAGCGGCGTCGCCGTGGAGTTTGTTCGCGTCGAGTATGACGTCGAGGCGGCGGCGCGCGCGATTCTGGAGAGCGCGCTGCCGAACGAGTTCGCGGACTTCCTTCGCAATGGCGGCGCTCCACGCGATCCCGACGCTGGTGGAGCGCCGGACGCGGCAGCCATGCTTATCGGAGACGCATGACGGCTCGTTCGAGGGCGTACGCCAGCGAGTTGCTCGGCACGTTCGTCCTTGTCGCCATCGGACCCGGCGCAGCGATGGTCGCTGCCAAGACGCAGGCGTTCGGGCACACCGGCGTCGCCCTCGCGTTCGGCCTTGCCGTCACGCTCATCGTGGCATCGAGCGGGCATCTCGGCGGCGCGCACGTGAACCCCGCCGTGACGCTCGGCTTCTGGTCCATCGGGAGATTTCCAGCTCGCGACGTCGGGCCCTACGTCATGGCACAGTGCATCGGCGCGGTGGCGGCGTCAGCGCTCCTGGGTTGGCTGCTTGGTCCAGTCGGCGGGTTCGGCGCGACGGTGCCGCAACTCCCACTCGCGCAATCGTTCGTGGTCGAGATGGGCTACACGGGGCTGCTGGGCTTCGTCATCATGGGTGTAGCGACGGACAGCCGGACGTCGCCGGCGATCGCGCCATTCGCGATTGGAGCCACGGTGTTCGCGGGCGCGCTCGTCACGGGTCCGCTGACTGGGGGATCCTTCAACCCCGCCCGTTCCCTCGGGCCGGCGCTCGCCAGCGGAGTGTGGACCGCACACTGGCTCTACTGGCTCGCACCAGTCGCCGGCATGATCATCGGGATGCGCTCGTATGTCGCGCTGGGAGGCCCCGGGAACGATCGAACGGGCAACGCGCCGTTGGGCACCGAAGGCGTTGTATGAGTGACAGATGTTGCGCGGAGAATCCGTCGATCTTCTACTGATACTACGGGCGCCCGTGTTCTCGCGCCGGGACAGTCCATCGTCCTCACCGCGACGGTCGAAAGTATCGAGGGAAATGTCCTCACCGACAGGCCGGTTTCCTGGGCACTGTCCCACCCCGCGTTGGCGTCCCTCACACCATCGGGCTTCACCGCAACCATGCGCGCCCAGGCCACTGGAGACCTTCAGGTGACCGCGAGTGTCGAAGGCGTGAGTGCGACGCTGAATTTCATCATCGCTCCCGCCTCGTTCGTGTCGAATCCGAATCCGTAGGAGCTGCCGCGTTGCACGTCAGGTCACGCGGTCGTTCGCGTGATGCGCTCGACGATCGCGCGGCGCTGCGCCATGCGCGACTCGCTCCGCGTGGTGACGGCGCGGAGGACGTCAGCCGGAGCGCGGCCTGGAGTGCCGCTCTGAAACGGAGGGCTCGGCTGGTATTCGATCGCAAGCTGAATTCCCTGCGCCACCGCCGGCCCGAATACCTCCGCTGCGACGACCAGCGCGAAGTCGATTCCCGCCGTCACTCCGCCACCGGTAATCCGGTTGCGGTCGCGAACCACGCGGTCCTCGACCACTTCGGCGCCGAAGTGCGTCAGGAGTTGCAGCGAGAGCCAGTGCGTGGTCGCCCGATAGCCGCGCAGCAGACCGGCCGCACCCAGCAGCAGTGCGCCGCTGCACACCGACGTCACGTATCGCGCGTGCTCTCCTCGTTCCCGAAGGAACGTCAACAGCTGAGCGTTCTCGAGCTGCGCATCGACGCCCCATCCACCCGGCACACAGAGCAAGTCGATTGGTGTGGCGCTGTCGAACGATGCATCGGGGGTGATCGTGAGGCCCCATTCGGTGCGCACCGGTGCCAGGCTTTCAGCGATGAGATGCACGCGCGTGTTCGGCATCCGCGCGAGGACCTCGTACGGGCCGGTGAGGTCGAGCTGCGTCACTCCCTCGAACAGTACCAGGCCCACGGAGAATGCTGTACTCGATTCTGTGCTGGTCATGGGGAGCAGGTGGTTGGTGACAGGGATGATCCGCGGATCGCCAGTGGAATCGACAACCGGCATTCGTCGAACGTGGTGCGAATCGTCAGCGAGTGGAACAGGCCCCACTACATCTTCCTTCGGCCGGACGGCTCCACGGCTGGCGAGATACAGGGCGTGGCGCCTCGCGATAGCGTCGGCGCCGCACTGGAGCGGCTCCGCGCGCCGGGCTCGCAATAGCGTTCAGCCGTCGCGGGGCCAATACATGATGATCGCCGCGCCGGCGAGGCAGAGCACTGCGCCAACGACGTCGGCCGAATCGGGGCGTTGCTTGTCCACGACCCACGCCCAGAGCAACGACAGCACGATGAAGACGCCCCCGTACGTCGCATACACACGACCGAAACCGGCCGGCTGGTACGTGGCGGCAACCCCGTAGAGAGCGAGTAGCACTCCGCCCACGAGACCCACACCCACGCTTCGCCCCTCACGAAGCCACTGCCATATCAGGTAGCCGCCACCGATCTCCAACAGGCCGGCGATCAGGAAGAGCGGAACCGTCTCGAGCGGTACTGGCCTCATGTGTCATCCAGTTGGAGGATGTCGAGCAGCATGACGATGAATGCATCGAGCACGACGGAATCGAAGCCACCTCTCGCGTTCGTCGCGGATGTGATCCCGCCAGACGAGCGCCCCGCGCACTGCGCTCCACAGTCAGCTGAGCCCGTCGCCCAGAAAGTCGTCTCGCTATCGAGGCAGCGCGTGAGGATTGGGAGCTGCCGGACGAGGCATGAGAGCGTCCCGCACCAATGTACGTACGCTCGAGTCGGGATCGACAAGGCCTTTTTGCAATTCGATTCGCAGCTCCGGCGCGGACCCCGTCACCGCGCTCCGCGTTGCGAGGGCCTGAAAGACCACCAAGCGCACTGAGGGGTCAGGGTCGTGGCCCAGCCGCGTCCACCGCGCGTGCGATCCGACCACTGAATCGATTGCGCTGACGACTCCGACAGCGGTCCGACGAACGACGGCTGCCGGATCACCGAGAGACATATCGGCAATACGATGCAGGTCGGGACTGTCCGGAGCGACAGCGACCAAGGCCCCGAGACACGCGGCGCGAACCTCAGGCGTTCCGGTCGCCGCGCATATGACAAGCGCCGGCGTGCTTTCGCGCGCCTGGCTCCCCATGTGCTCCAGCGCGAGGGCAGCTTCTCGTTGAACCGCGTAGTCAGGGTCGGACAACCTCTCCGAGATCGCGCCTAGGCTGCCGACGGCCCCAGCGCCCTGATTCGCGAGCAGTCGGACCGCCAACGCTCGGACACTCGCGTGGTCGTCCCGCATTGCAGTCACGAGCCCAGGAATGGAACGAGAGCCAGTCGTGGCCAACGCGACCGCGGCGGCGCTCTGTACTTGCGCGTTGGTATCGCGCATCGCGCGGAGAAGCGCATCGACAACGTCGGACGACTGAGGAGCGATATGGTACAAGGCGTTTGCCGCGGCAATGCGATCCGCGGGCGCGGCCGCTGCGAGCTGTTCGCTCCACGAGTCTGCGGATCGCCCCTTGTACGCGCGGTCGGGGCTGCCGCACGCAGCACCGATCGTGAGCCCGACAAGGCACGCACCGCGGAGAACTCCGCGCGTGACGCGGCGCAGAGGCGCTGTCATGTCGAACCGGATGGAGCGCGGTAGCGAAGCAGCCGCAATGCGTTCGCGATGACCACGAGCGTGCTCCCTTCGTGCGCGATGACGGCGGGCCCGATGCGTGCGAATCCCCCCACCGTCGCGATCGCGAGGACGGCGATGACAGTGAGAGAGATATACAGGTTCTGTCGGATGATCGCGCGCGCCTGACGGCTCAACCCGACCGCAAATGGCAAGCGGCCAAGGTCGTCGCCCATCAGCGCAACGTCTGCCGTTTCGAGCGCAGCGGCGGTGCCTGCGCCACCCATGGCAATGCCGACAGTCGCATGCGCGAGCGCGGGCGCGTCGTTGACGCCGTCGCCAACCATCGCGACGCGCCCATCTGCCGCCAGTTCCTGGATGGCCGTGACCTTGTCTTCCGGCATCAATCCCGCGCGGACGTCGTCGAGTCCGACGGCGCTCGCGATTGTGGCACCGACGCCCGCGTTGTCACCCGTGAGCATTACGATCTTTCGCACGCCCAGTCGCCGCAGCTCGTCGAGCGTCTCACGCACGCCTTCACGCGGCTGATCGGCGATGCCAATGACACCAAGCCATTCCGGTGATGCGCCAACCGCGCGCACGATCATCGTCGAGCGCCCCGCCTTCTCGAGCCGCTCCACGTCGCGACGCGCTGAGTCGGGAGGCGGTGTACCAGCCTCATCGAACATCCCGATCCGGCCGACCTCGACGAGCACACCGTCAACGCGGCCTCGCACGCCACGCCCCGTAACGGACTGCACGTCCTCGGCAACCACCGTGACCAACTCGCGCTCCTCGGCTGCACGCTGAATTGCACGAGCGAGCGGATGCTGCGACTGGCTCTCGACCGCAGCGGCGGTTCGCAGCAGCATGGACTCGTCCGCACCCTCACCCGGAGCGACGTCAGTGACTGCGGGTTCTCCCTTCGTAATGGTACCGGTCTTGTCCATCGCGAAGACGTCGATCGTACCGAGCGCCTCCAGGTGTGCACCGCCCTTGATGAGCACTCCGTTGCGCGCGGCCTGCGCGATCCCGGACAGCACGGCGGCCGGAGTTCCCAGCGCGAGCGCACACGGCGATGCGGCGACGAGCAGCGCCATCGCGCGATAGAACGACTCCGACCATGAAAGAAGCCCAAGCATCGGTGGAACGACGATCATGAGGACGTCTGCAATCAGGACCACCGGAACGAAGACCTTCTCGAATCGCTCCGTGAACTGCTGCGTTGGCGCCTTCTGCGTACTGGCTTCACCCACGAGCTTGATGACGCGATCGAGCGTCCGGTCGCCAGTCGCGGCAGTAACCTGCACGATCAACACGCCTTCGCCGTTCACCGATCCAGCGTAGACCTGATCGGCCACCACCTTTTCGACGGGAACGCTCTCTCCAGTGATCGGCGCTTGATTCACCGCCGAGTGTCCCTCGTGAACAAGTCCGTCCACGGCGATGCGCTCCGCCGGCTTCACGACGACGAGGTCCCCCGGACGCACCTGACCGATCGGGACCGACGCATCGACGCCGTTCCGCCGCACGATGGCGGTCTGCGGCGCCAACTCCGCCAACGCCTTGATGGCATTCCGCGCCCGGCCCATTGCGTAGTGCTCCATCGCGTGGCCGAGACTGAACAGGAAGAGCAAGAGGGCGCCCTCGGTCCATTCACCGAGCACAGCGGCGCCGATCGCCGCGACGACCATCAGCAGGTCGATATTGAACCGGAACTTGCCGCGCGAAAGATCCTTGAGCAGGTGTCCGACGTTGTCCCGGGCGCCGAAGAAGTACGCGCCCAGGAAGAGCGCGAGAGAGACCGTCCCACCCCCAGTTGCCCGACCCACCGCCCAGCCAGCGAGGGTGAGGGCGCCCGCTGTCAGGCTCCACGCGAGCTCTCGATTGCGCCCGTACCAGCCACGGGCGGTGGGCGTGTCTGTCTCCTCGTCCCGTGGCGGCTCGGATACCGCTGCCTGCGACGTATCCGCCCCCTCACTGTCCATCCGCGCCCGAATAGCGGGCAAGCCCACCTTCTGCATGTCGTACTCGACGCGGACCGTCTGCGCGGGCAGGTTCACCGACGCGGCCGTCACGCCATCGAGCGCGCGAAGGGATGCCTCGACGCGCGCACCGTCGTCCTCGGCGCCGATCAAACGGAACGGGATGATTGCGTGGCCGAATCGCTCGGCGACCGTTGCGCCCGCACTCATCGCAATCTCCGTTATTCGTGCCAGCGAAAGGCGCTCGGGGTCATAGTGCAGGCACAGCGACGCGGCGCCCGAGGGCGCGTCGGCGGGATGCGCACCCACGTCGTGCTCGGCCCGCTTCCCGTCCGACTCGTGAACGACGTGAATTCGCTCGATGCCATCCCGCACCTCCAGCATGCTTACCAAGCGCGCGACGCATTCGTCCTGGTCATCCTCGACACCAGGAAGCAGGATGGGAATGTCGAGCTGCAGCTTCTCCGTCATTGATCAGGCCCCCGCTGGATTGGGTACGGCATACTCGCCGGTCGCGCGGCGACGAGCGGCGCGTGCGTCTGCCTTTCCCTGCAGCCACGCATAGAGCGTCGGCACGAGTAGCAGGGTCACGAGCGTGCTGGTCACGAGTCCGCCGATCACCACTGTCGCGAGCGGCCGCTGGACTTCGGCGCCGACGCCGTGACTCAGCGCCGCCGGTATGAAGCCGAGGCTCGCAACGAGCGCCGTCATCAGGATCGGGCGCAACCGCTCACGAGCGCCGGTCACGGCCGCTTCCGCTGCGGCGACACCGGATGCGCTGAGACGCTGCACCGTGGACAGGAGCACGAGCCCATTCAGCACCGCGACACCGAATAGTGCGATGAAGCCAATGAGTGCCGAGACGGAGAGGTGGAGACTCCGCAGGTAGAGCGCGAGCACTCCGCCTACTGCCGCGAAGGGAAGATTCAGCAACACCAGGCCGGCAAGCATCCACGAGCGAAGCGACGCATACAGCAGCACGGCGATCAGGGCGATCGAAAGTGGCACGACGTACTTGAGCCGCCCCATCGCGCGCTGCTGGTTCTCGAACTCGCCACCATACGACACAAAGACACCAGCCGGCAGCTTCACCTGCTCGGCCACTTCGCGTGTGACGTCCGCTGCGAACCCGCCGAGATCGCGTCCCTGAACGTTCGCCTGCACGACGACGAGTCGCTGGGCACGCTCACGGCTCACCTGAAGCGGTCCAGACTGCAACCTGATGTCCGCCAACTGACCGAGCGGGATTCGTGCGCCATTGGACGACGGCACCGTGATCATGCCGATCGCCTCCGGAGAACTTCGAAGCGCCGCGGGATACTGGACGACCACGTCAACGCCATAGTTGCCCTCGACCACCTGGGAAACGGGCCGCCCCCCGATTGCCGTCTCCAATGCTTCCTGCACTTCGGCGATCGGAATCCCGAACCGCGCCATGGCCGCGCGATCGAGGATGACGTTGAGGTAGGCTTGTCCCTGCGTGCGCTCGACCTGCACCTCCGTCGCTCCCTCCACGCGCTCGACCACCTCCCGAATCGCCTCGGCCACGATCCGGTTCGTGTCGGGATCTTCTCCGAACACCTTGATGGCAACGTCCGCCCGAACGCCGCTGATCAACTCGTCGAGCCGCATGGCCATCGGCTGCGTGAACGTGAAGGCCAGCCCCGGAACGCGCTTCTCGAGCTCCGCGCTCATCGCGTCGCTCAGTCCTTGCTTCGACATGCCGTCCCGCCATGCCCCGCGTGCCTTCAACATCACGAAGATGTCCGCCATGTTGACGCCCATCGGATCGCTCCCGATCTCTGCCCGGCCCACACGGCTCACGACGGTCGTGACCTCCGGGAACGTTCGCAGTGTCCGTTCCAGCTCGCGCTGCATGTCAACGGACTTCGTGAGAGACACGCTCGGATCACGCGCCGCCTGTATCGTGATCGAGCCTTCGTCCAATTCGGGGATGAACTCAGTGCCGAGGCGCGGCACGAGCAGGGAGATCGCGGCGAAGACGAGGATGGCAACTGCGAGAGCGGCCTTGGGATGCCTGAGAACGCGGCCCGCGAGCGGTGTGTACCGCGTCTCGAGCCAGTTGGCGAGCCGGTCAGCGTACTTCGACTCGCGCGCTCCATGCCGGAAGAGAAATGTCGCGGCGGCGGGGATGAACATCAGCGCGAGAAAGAGGCTGCCGAACAGCGCAATCGCCACTGTGATCGCCATCGGCCGGAACATCCTGCCTTCGAGACCGGTCAGCGACAAGATGGGAATGTAGACCAGCAGAATGATCAGCACCCCGAACGCGATCGGGCGGCCGACTTCCTTCGCCGTTTCCAGCAACCGGGCGCGCAGGCCTTCATCTGTTGTCGGCAACCGGCCTTCGACCTCGTCGTCATGCAGCTTCCGCACATAGTGCTCCGTCATCACGACGGAGCCATCGACGATCATTCCAAAGTCGATCGCGCCGAGGCTCATGAGGTTGGCGGAGATGCCGAGCCATCGCATGCCAAGGAAGGCAACGAGCAGCGAGAGCGGAATTGTCGCCGCGACCACCAGCGCGGCTCTCACGTTGCCAAGGAACAGCAGCAGGACTGCGATGACGAGGAATCCGCCCTCGATGAGGTTGGTCCGCACCGTCTTGAGCGTTCCCGCAACGAGGTCGGTTTGGTCGTAGTACGGCGCAACGACGACACCAGCAGGGAGCGAACTGTTAATCTGCGCAACGCGATCGCGCACATGTCTCACCACCTCCCGGCTGTTCTCGCCTCGGCGCATCATGACGATGCCGCTCACCACCTCGCCCCGTGCATCGCGAGTGACGGCACCCTGCCGCAGTTCCGGACCGTAAGCGACGCTCGCGACATCACTGATCGTGACGGGCACACCGCCCGTGCTTGCCCTGATCACCGTCCGTGCGAGATCCTCGGGTCCGGTCGCCTGGCCGAGCCCGCGCAGGATGTACTGCTCATCCCTGTGCTCGAGATAGCCACCTGCTGCGACAGCATTGTTCGCTTCGATTGCCTCGACGACGTCATGCAGGGTGAGCCGATACGAGACGAGGCGTTCGGGATAGATGGTCACTTGCACCTGCCGCACATATCCGCCGAAGGCATTCACCTCGACGACTCCGCTCACGGTGCGCAATTGTGGACGCACGATCCGGTCGTGAATGGTGCGAAGCTCCGTCAGGTCACGCCCCCGTCCCTCGACGGTGTAGAGGTAGATCTCCGAGATCGCGCCCGCGAGCGGGCCGAGCGACGCCTCGGCCTGTGCGGGCAAGGACTCCCGAACTCCCTGCAACCGCTCGTTGATGAGCGACCGCGCGAAGTAGATGTCCACGCCGTCCTCGAACACCGTGGTGATCGCGGCGAAGCCGTACTTGCTGACCGAGCGCACCTGCGTCACCCGGGGCAGGCCGTTCATAGCCACTTCAATCGGGAACGAGACGAGTCGTTCGATCTCGACGGGCGAGAGCCCCGGCGCTTCCACAAGGACCTGTACCTGCACGTCGGTCAGGTCAGGGAGCGCCTCGACGCGAAGCGTCCGCAGCGACCAGAATCCTGCGCCAGCCACGAGCACGACGCCGAACAGGACCGCGAGGCGATTGCGAATCGACCACTGGATGAGCCTATTGATCATCGGCGCGCCTCAATGGCCATGCTCGCCGAGACCCGCTTTCGCGAGTTCCGACTTGAGCGTAAAGGCCCCGCGAGTGACCACGCGCTCACCTGCCTTCACTCCTTCCCGCACGAGCAGGAAGGCGGAGTTGACCAGCGAGGAACCCGGAGGCGCGAGTGGCGCGACCTCCACCTCTCGGCGCTCGAAGGTGAGCGGCGCAACCTGCACGAACACATACCGCCTCTCGCCGTCAGTCACGACTGCACTCTCGGCGATCGTGAGAACTGCCTCGCGCGTTGTGTCGCCCGCGATGCGTAGTTCCGGAAACGCGGAGCTGGCTACGGCGAGCCGAACCGACGCGAACATCCCGGGCCGCAACTGCCCGTTGGAATTGCTCACGTGGATGACCGCGCGAACGGTGCGCGTCTCTGGATTCAGCTCGTCGCGGAGTCGCTCCACTCGCCCCGTGAACGGCACCGAGGGAAAGGCGGCCAGGCTCACGCTCGCCGCCTGTCCGATCCGCACCATCGGAAGACTGCGCTCCGGAACCTCGGCCACGACGTCCACCTCACGCAGGTCGGCGATGGTGTAGATCGGATCGCCTGCGTGCACAGCCTGCCCAAACAGCAAGTGCGACTTCATGACGCTTCCCGAAATTGGGCTGATCACCGGGAGGTACAACCCGGGCTCTCCGCCGCGTTCGATCCGGCTCACCTCCGCGGCTGAGACTCCGAGGTATGCCATTCGACGCCGCGCGGCCTGTGCGATCGCTTGCGCACCTGCGGCATCGGGCCCATCGGAAAGCAGCGCCGCGCGCCGGGAGGCCTGCTGCATATCACTCTGGGCAATCAGGTATTCCTTGCTGTTCAGGTACGCCACGACTTGGCCGGCCGACACGCGGTCACCCTCCACCATGAGGAGCCGCTCGATCCTGCCATCGACACGCGGCGACACCATCCCGATCCGCCGCGGATCGAACTCCACCTGCGCGGGCACCTCGAGACCGGAGCTGGCGAGTGCCGGTGCACCGAGTCGCACGGGCTCGACCTGGATCTGTGCCGTCGCAAAGCCCTCTTTCGTCAGCGTCACGCGCTTGACCTCTTGCTCCTCTTCGTGCTCCTCGGTCGTATCCGCCGCGGCCGCGGTCTTGCTTGTCCCGGTGGGCTCGTCACCGCGCATTGCGAAGAACCCAACCGCGCCGAGTGCGAGAACCAATGCGACGAGTCCAAGGCGAAATGAGGGCCGCTGGAGAGGCCTGCGCGTGGACGTCTCCTCAATTGCGGACATGTGTCGACTCCATTCCAAGTGCTGAGGTGATGAGGTCCAGTAGCGCGTCCGCTGCGTCGGCCTGACTTCTGATTCGTGCTACCTCGGCCTGGGCGAGTGCGCGCTCGAAATCGAGTAGCTCGATGAGCGTCAAGCCGCCGGTGCGGTAGGCGGCGAGCGCCGCCTCGCGTTCGTCACGGGCGCCGCGCAATAACGCCGCGTCGAATGCAGCCATTTGCACGCGCGCCATTTCATATCGGTCGGCCGCGGAGGCGACAGCGCTGGTGACGCGTGCGCTCGTTGCACTTTGCTCCGCGCGGGCGAGTGCGACCTCGCGTTCCGCAATGACGAGCCGCGCGTCGATAGAGCGCCGCGCCGTGAATTGCAAGGGAAGTGAGATGCCCGCAGTAAGCCCGAGGCCGCGTCCGCTCCCTTCCCGCGCGAAGCGTTGAAGCCCGAGGGACGCGCTGATGCTGGGCTTTCCTTCGAGCAGCGCCAGCGCGCGACCGGATTCCGCTCGCTCGAGGTTCAGAGCTGCCAGCCGAAGCGCGCCGGAAGCAGCGAGCAGGGAATCGAGTCGCGGCAACGCCGGCAGCATACCAGTGAGATACGCGGCGCTCGTTCGACGGGTAAGGTCCGTGACGAGGAGGGCGATCTCCAACGTGTCGCGATGCGCAGCCAAACGTAGAAGCTGCTGCCGTGCAACCCGCGACTCGGCTCTGCTTCGATGAATCTCCGTCTCGACACGCAACCTTTCCGTGCGAAGGCGCAGCACATCAACGTAGCGCGCGTCGCCAACCGCGAATCGCGATCGCAATGCCTCTTCAGCGCCGCGGAGCAACGAGTCCTCCGACTGAAGCCGAGATGCAATGGCCGTTGCACTCGCCGACTTGACGACGAGCTGGTCCACTATCGCGTCGAGCGCGCGTCCGGAAATCTCGGCTTCGATCCTCGCCCGATCCACGTCGCGCTCGGCCACCGCGCGCTCGGCGCGTAGCCTCGCTCGTGGCGTCAGCTCCCGCGAAAGGTCAACCCGCATCGAACCAGCACCGGCGACGTTGAGGAACGAGGGAACCTCTTCAACCTCTCCGCTGGCGACGGCCGCCGGCAGGAAGCCGGTGGCATCGCGTCGCGCGAGGGCGAGGTCAGTCTGCGCGCTCCTGGTCGCGAGGACGGGACTCGCAGCGCGAACCCGCTCCTTGAGCCGAGCGGCAGTGGAATCCGCGGGCGCCTGCGCGAGTGCCGCCTGTCCGACCAGGACAAGGACACCCGCCGCCCGATGGACGACTGGCATAATTGATCTCCGATGCTCGCGCTCGTCGCCTCATGCGATGCATGTGCGACGTCGGGCAAGCGTATACGAGTTGTGTTGGTGGGCTCAGCGACGTGCTCGCGAGCGCTCAGCTTGCGGGGCCAGTGGGCCCCGCCTTACCCGTCAGCCGATCGGCGGCCGGAAATGCGCGTCGAGATCGACGGCATCGGGTGCGCGCGCCTCGATGCCGATGGCGCGATGCAAAGCGACGGTGGCCACCTGAAGGGCAGCCCTGGGTGCTGACAGGCTGCCGTGCCCATGCACGCAATGGCACGAATGCGCGGTATGTGTCTGTCCGCCCGCATCATCGGGCACACTCCCGCCTCCCGACGCTACACCAGCAACGTAGGCGACAGCGCCCGGACCGAACATTGCGACCTCAGCCGCGGTTGCGTCTCCGTCACACACATCGGCGATGGCCATTTCCATTGAGAAAAGGCCATAGCTCAGCATGATCAGGAAGGCGATGCCGCGATGAAACACGATGGGTCGACTGGGAATGATGTTGTGCACAGAATCGGTCAATCTTCCAAGTATACGTTGTCCAGATAGTAGGGACAACTCGACATCATTTGACTAGAGGCGCGCGTTCGACGGCCATGCGGAATGCACCACGGGATGTTCACGTCATGCGCCTCGACCTTCCCATCATTCTCGGTGGACTCGCGGGCGACCACGATTCGACGGTGGCTCCTCTCGTTGCGCGCTGAGCGAGGCTCCATGGGGTGGCAGCGGTGCATATGCTGCGCGCTAATGCACCTCCCCCCGCAGGTGTCGTGTGGTGCATTTGGAACTCGGTGCTGGTGCTTGAAGGAATCCGCGGAAGGCCGGAATCATGCCGCAGTGGACCTTTTCCCGGTTTTGCCTCATATATATCAACATGCGCCGCCGCGTAACCGCCGCCACCATGCTCCTCCTCATGCTTCACCTCAGCATTCTGGGGAGTGGCCTGTCGTGGGCTGCGACAGCCGGAGAAGAGTGCGGGGGCGCGAGTGAAATGGCGGGGATGACCATGGGGGACATGACGTCGCCGGAGACGCCCGGACCTCCGGCGAGTCCTTTGCCGGCGGACGGGTGCGACTTCCCATGGGCTGCCGGGTGCACGTCGAACGCCCCATGCGGACCGTTGGCGACGATCGGCATTGCCCTCCTCCCTCAGGAAGGCACCA
>JBKJMP010000504.1:0-4306 GCA_046596395.1 Gemmatimonadaceae bacterium | reverse complement strand
CTCGACGCACTCAAGGACGAGCAGGCGCAGGGGATCACGATCGACGTCGCCCGCGTGTTCTTCAAGACGCCGAAGCGGTCGTACATCATCATCGATGCGCCGGGCCACATCGAGTTCCTGCGCAACATGATCACGGGCGCCGCGCGCGCCGAGGCCGCGCTGCTCGTGATCGACGCGAAGGAGGGGGTCCAGGAGAACTCCCGCCGCCACGGTTACATGATGTCGATGCTTGGCATCCGCCAGCTGGTGGTGGTCGTGAACAAGATGGATCTCGTGGACTACGACCAGCGCGTGTTCACCGACATCCAGGCCGAATACACGCGGTTCCTCGCGCAGCTCGACGTGGTGCCGTCCGGCTTCATCCCGGTGAGCGGCCGCGAGGGGGAGAACATCGCGCGCCGGTCGGCCGCGATGGCGTGGTATGCCGGGCCGACGGTGCTCGAGGCCCTCGACGAGTTCCGCGCCGAAGCGCCCGACGCGGGCAGGCCGTTCCGTATGTCCGTGCAGGGCGTCTACAAGTTCACCCGGCAGAACGACGACCGCCGCATCATCGCCGGCACGGTGGACACGGGCCGCGTGAACGTGGGCGACGAGGTGGTGTTCTTTCCGTCGGGGAAGAAGTCGCGCGTCAAGTCCATCGAAGTGTTCAATGCGGGCATACGGACCAGCGCGGAAGCGGGCGAGGCCACCGGGTTCACCCTCGCCGAGCAGATCTATGTCGCCCGCGGCGAGCTCGCCGCCGTGGCCACCGAGGCCCGCCCGCAGGTCACCACGCGATTGCGGGCGTCCATCTTCTGGCTCGGCAAGGCGCCGCTCGTGAAGCACCGCGACTACGTCCTGAAGCTCGGCGCCGCACGCGTGCCTGTGAAGGTCGAGGACATTCACCGCGTGCTCGACGCCTCGTCGCTCGGCGTGGACGACACCAAGCAGCGCGTGGAGCGCCACGAGGTGGCTGACGTCACGCTCAAGACGAACCGCGCGATCGCCTTCGACCTCGCCGACCAGCTCGCGACGACGAGCCGCTTCGTGCTGGTGGACGACTTCGAGATCCGTGGCGGTGGCATCGTGCGCGAGGCGCTACCGGACACGATGTCGAGCGTGCGGGATCGCGTGCTGCTGCGCAACTACAAGTGGGAGGCGAGCAACATTCCCGCCGACTGGCGTGCGGAGCGCTACCGCCAGCGGCCCACGCTGGTGCTCATGACCGGCGACGATGCGGAGAATCGCAAGAGCCTCGCGAAGGACGTGGAGACCCGGCTCTTCGAGATGGGCAACGTCGTCTACTACCTCGGCATCGGGAACGTGCTGTACGGTGTGGACGCGGACATCGCGCGCGTCGCGGACAATCGCCGCGAGCACCTGCGCCGCCTGGCCGAGGTGGCGAACCTGATGCTCGATGCTGGCGTCATCCTGATCGTGACGGCCGCGGAACTCACACAAGCCGATGTGGACCTCATCAAGACCACCGTGGACGGGGAACGCATCGAGATCGTGTGGGTCGGTGACGCGAAGACCACCGACGTGGCCGAGGATCTCCTCATTGCCGATCCGGATGTGGGCGATGCCGTGGAGCAGGTGAAGCGGCTCCTGCAGGACAAGGGTATCATCTTCCGCCCCTGGTGAACGTGGCCAACACGTACGACACGCACGGACGCAGCGTTGCCAAGGCGATCAGCTGGCGCATCCTCGGCACGGTGGCGACGTCGATCATCGTGTTCATCTTCACGCGCCGCTGGGGGCTCTCGCTCTTCGTGGGGGCGATGGAGTTCGTGTCGAAGATCGGGCTGTTCTGGTTGCACGAGCGCGTATGGGACCGAATGCGATACGGCCGCGTGGAGGCGAGGCCGTCGGTGGTGTGGTTCACCGGGCTGTCCGGCTCGGGCAAGAGCACCATTTCGGAGAAGCTGGCGGAGGCGCTGGTGGAGCGCGGGCACCGCGTGGAGCAACTCGATGGCGATCGCGTGCGCGCGATCTTTCCGAACACCGGGTTCACCCGACCGGATCGCGACGCGCACATTCGTCGCGTGGGCTTTCTCGCGAGCCGGCTCGAATCGCATGGCGTGATCGTCGTGGCGTCGTTCGTGTCGCCATACAGGGAGTCGCGCGACGCGGTGCGCGCGATGTGCAAGAGCTTCTTGGAGGTGCACGTGAGCACGCCGCTCGAGGTCTGCGAGCAGCGGGACGTGAAGGGACTCTACGCCAAGGCACGCAGCGGTGAGATCGCGAACTTTACCGGCATCAGCGACCCGTACGAGGCGCCCGAGTCGGCGGAGATCGTGATCGACACCACGCGTGAGTCGGTGGACGAGGGCGTCCAGAAGGTGCTGGAGCTGGTTCTGCGTCGCGCGGGAGGGCGCACCTGATGACTGATCATCTCGACCAGCTCGAGCACCGCAGCGTCCACATCCTGCGCGAGGCATACGCGGGCTTCAAGCAGCTCTGCATGCTATGGTCGATCGGCAAGGACAGCACGGTGCTGCTGTGGCTCGCGCGCAAGGCCTTCTTCGGACACGTGCCGTTTCCCCTCGTGCACATCGACACGTCGTTCAAGATTCCGGAGATGATCGCCTACCGCGACCGGCTCGCGATGGAGTGGAAGCTGACGATGATCGTCGGGCAGAACACCGCGGCGCTGGCCGAACGCCGCACGTTTCCCGATGGCGCGGTGGATCGCATCGCCTGCTGCGGGCTGCTCAAAACGGAAGCGTTGAAGTACACGTTGAGCGGCGAGTGGCCTCGTCTGCGGTTGAACCTTGCGACGGGCGCGTACGAGCGGGACGCGAGCACTGAGCCGTACACGGGCGTGATCGTCGGCGCTCGCGCGGATGAGGAGGGCAGCCGCTCGAAGGAGCGCTACTTCTCGCCGCGGACGCAGACGAACGTGTGGGACGTGAGCGAGCAGCCCCCCGAGTTCTGGAACCAGTACAAGACGGAGTTTGCCCCAGGCACGCACGTCCGCATCCACCCGCTGCTCGACTGGACGGAGCTGAACATCTGGGAGTACATCCAGCGGGAGTCGATCCCGACGGTGTCGCTGTACTACAACCAGAGCGAGTGGGTGCGCTATCGCTCGCTCGGGTGTGGGGTGTGCACGAAGCATGTGGTGTCCGACTCGCGGAACGTCGAGGAGATCATCGTCGAGTTGCGGAGCGGCAAGTTCGCGAACATCGCGGAGCGGTCCGGCCGCGCGCAGGACAAGGATGACGGCGGCGGACTGGAGACGTTGCGTCGCGACGGATACATGTGACCGGGCGTTCGGCGTGCGGCGTGCGGCGTGCGGCGGACGGGCCGCGTTCGGCGGAACGCGAAAGCATGCATCTCCAGTGGTAGGCCCGGGGCCCGACGCCAGGGTCGGCCGGATGTTCGCCGTGCTCGGACTCGGCGAGGTGGTCGCTCGCGCCATCGGCTTCTGGGGGACGGTGTACCTCGCGCGGCGGCTCGGCGCGGACGCGTACGGCATCGTCGCCGTCGCGGCGGCGATCGTCCTGTATTTCACGCACATCGCCGACTTCTCGATCGAGGTGCTGGGCGCGCGGACCATTGCGCAGGACCCGTCGGCCATCCGGCGGCTCGTGCCTGCCCTGCTCGGAGCCCGGTTAGCCCTCGCCATTGCGTGTGTCGGCGTGCTTGGCGCGGTCGGCCTGCTGATCCTCCCCCAGCCGGATGGCTACATCCTGGCGGTAACGTCCCTTGGCCTGCTCGCCGTCGCCGCGAGCACACGATTCGTCTACCTCGGCATCCAGCGGCCGGGCCCGATCGCGGTGGCGCGCGTCGCCGGCGACGTCGCGTCCGTCGTGCTGATCATGACGCTCATCCAGGGTGCCGACGACCTTCGCGTCGCGCCGTGGGCGAAGGTGGCCGGCGAGAGCCTGACCGCGTTGCTGCTCGTGCTGCTGCTTCGGCGCTATGGCCACCGGTTTGCGCTGCGGCACGCGCCGTCCGAGGTCCGGCCGACGTTCGTCTCCGCGGCGCCGCTCGTGGCGCATGCGCTCCTCGGGCTCGCGATCTTTAACAGCGACCTGATCTTCCTGCGCGCGCTCGTGGATGCGCGGCATGCGGGCATGTACGCCGCGGTTTACACCCTGATCAGCTTCCTGCTCAACCTCGGCGTAACGTACGGCAACAGCCTGCTGCCCGAGCTCACGCGGCGTTCGTCGCCTGATGAGCAAAGGACATTGTTCCATGACGCGGTGATCCACGTGATCACGGCATCGCTGCCGATCGCGGCTGGCGGATTCCTCCTCGCCGGCGGCCTTGTCGGGGTGGTCTTCGGGGCGCAGTACAGTGAGGCGGTTCCCGCCCTTCA
>JBKJMP010000384.1:0-16138 GCA_046596395.1 Gemmatimonadaceae bacterium | reverse complement strand
TGCTGTTCCACGATGCGCTCATGCACGTGATCACGGCAGCGCTGCCGATCGCGACTGGTGGGTTTCTCCTCGCCGGTGGCTTGATCGGGCTCGTCTTCGGCGCCGAATACATCGAGGCGGTCCCCGCGCTCCAGGTCCTGATCTGGTCGATCGTGGTGGCGTGGGTCCGGAGCGTCGTGCAAATGGGATTGATCGCGCGCAACCGGCAGGGGTTCGTGCTGCAGACGTCCGCGTGGAGCGCGCTGGTGAACCTGGCGCTCAACCTTCTGCTGATCCCGCGATACGGCATGCTCGGCGCGGCCATCGCTACGCTGGCCACGGAAACGGTGCGCACCGTCATCGCCCTCGTGTACTCCGCGCGGCTGGACCTGTCGTTCGGCGTCACGCGGCGGCTGTGGCGGCCGGTGCTCGCCACGGCAGGGATGACGGCCCTCATCGCGACGGTGGATTTCGGCAACGTGATCGTGGCGATCGCCGCTGGTGCGGCGGTCTATTCGGCCGTCCTGTTTGCCACCGGGGGAATTCGCGTCAGCGGGGGGCGCGTGTCGCTCGGCCTGTAGGGCCGCGACGTTCTCGCGCGCTGTTACCTATCCTTCCGTGTACCTGTCTCGGCGTACTTCGTGAGATTGTGAGCCTGCATTCGTAGTCGCCTCTTCCGGTTCCATCCCTTACTTTAGGTCCGGCCGCAGTCACGGCCTCCCACCTTTCATGAGAATCGCGCCGGTGACAGCTCGTGAGGCGCCCGAATCAGGCAACTACGACCTTTCGATCATCATGCCCGCCTATAACGAGGAGGAGGGCGTGGGCGTGACGGTTGCCCACCTGTTCGGCGCGTTCAACGCCTCGAGGCATCGCCTCGAGCTGGTGGCGGTGGACAACGGCTCGCACGATCGAACGGGCGAGGTGCTCCGCGAGCTCCAGCAGGAGTATCCGGGGCTGCGCGTGCATCGCGTGGAGGTCAACAAGGGCTACGGGAACGGCGTCCTCCAGGGGATTCCCGTGACGTCGGCACCGTGGGTTGGGATCATTCCCGCGGACGGCCAGGTGGACGCGGAGGACGTGGTGCGGCTCTTCGACTCCGCCAAGGCCACCAACGGCGACATCGTGGCGAAGGTGCGGCGCCGGTTCCGCATGGACGGCATCACGCGAAAGATCGTGTCCACCGGCTACAACCTGTTCGTGCTCTTGCTGTGGCCGCGCCTCGGCTCGCTCGACGTGAATGGCAGCCCCAAGATACTGCGCCGCGATCGCCTGATCGCCATGGAGCTGACGAGCGAGCAGTGGTTCCTCGATCCCGAGTTGATGATCAAGGCGCACTACATGGGGCTTCGCGTGCTGGAGCTCAACGTGTTCGCGCGCATGCGAGGCACTGGGCTCTCGAACGTGCGCGCATCAACGTGCTGGGAGTTCTTCCGCGAGCTGCTGGTGTTCCGCTTCTCAGACGTGCTACCTCGGTGGCGCAACGAGCGGCTCTCGAAGGCGGTGCCGACGGCGCATGCTCGCTGACGGCCAGGTCATCGGCTCCGAGAGGCGCCCCGTTCACCGTGTGCGCACGGATTGTCGTGCGTGCGGCTCCAGCCAGCTGACACGCTTCCTCGCACTCGGCGACCAGCCGCTTGCAAACGCCAACCTGCGCAGCCTCGACGAAGCGGCAGACGAGCAGGCCTTTCCGCTCGACCTCTACTTCTGCGAGGGATGCTCGCTGGTGCAGCTCGTGGACGTCATCGATCCCGAGCTGCTGTTCCGCGATTACATCTACGTCACCGGCACGTCCGAGACGATCGCAGCGCACAACCGCGCGCATGCGCGTACAGTTTGCGATCTGCTGGGACTAGGCCCTACGAGTCTCGTCGTCGAGGCTGCGAGCAACGACGGCAGCCTGCTGTCGGCCTACCGCGACCTCGGCGTTCGGACACTCGGCGTGGAGCCGGCGTCGAACATCGCCGCCATCGCGCGCGCGCATGGCATCGAAACGGTCGGCGATTTCTTCGATCACCGGACCGGCGAGCGGCTCCGCGCCGAGCATGGGCCGGCGCGTGCGGTGTTCGGGAACAACGTGCTCGCGCACGTGGATGACACGCAGGATTTCCTGCGCGGGGCCAAGGCGCTCATCGAGGATGGCCTGATCATCATCGAGGTGCCGTACGCGCGCACGATGCTCGAGCGCCTCGAATACGACACCGTGTATCACGAGCACCTGTGCTACTTCTCGGTGACCACGCTGGAGGCATTGTGCCGGTCGGTTGGCCTCACGCTCGTGCGGGTGGACGAGGTGCCAGTGCACGGCGGGTCGATTCGAATGTACGCCGGCCGTCCCGAGCACCATCCGGCCATCGGGGCAAACGTCCAGGACATGATGGACGACGAGCGCGCGATCGGGCTCGCGAGCCTCGAGCGCTGGCAGGCATTCGCGCGCGACGTGGAGACGCAACGATCGCAACTATTGCGTTTGCTCCTCGAAGTGAAAGCGGGAGGCAGGTCCGTGGCTGCCTACGGCGCGCCGGCCAAGGGCAATACGCTCCTGAACTACTGCGGCATCGGAACGGATCTGGTGCCCTACACCGTCGATCGAAGTCCGCTGAAGGTCGGCACTTACACGCCTGGGACGCACCTCCCGGTGCTCCCCGTGGAGACGCTGCTCGAGCGGCAGCCGGACTACGTTCTCCTCCTGGCCTGGAACTTCGCCGAGGAGATCATGCGGCAGCAGGCGGAGTACTGCCGGCGTGGCGGTCGCTTCATCGTTCCCATCCCTGTGCCGAAGATCACTGATTGATCGTCTTGGAAATGGGTTCCCACCTGCTGTATACGGTTGAAAGGAGATGGCAATGCGCGTGTTTCTCGCGGACCTCGGGCACAACCAGGTCACGATCAGTTCGGATGTCTTTCCACTCGGCGTCGGCAACCTGGCGACGTACCTCACCGCGAAGCTGCAGTCCGACACGCGTCCCGAGGTGGCGATCTTCCGCGAGCCGCAAGAGCTCAAGGCCGCTCTCGATGCGGTTCAGCCGGATGTGGTGGGGTTCTCGAGCTACTCGTGGAACCACAACCTCGCGCTGAGCTTCGCGCGGTACACCAAGCGGCGATACCCGGGAACAATCACATTGATGGGCGGCCCCAACTTTCCGCTGACCGAGGTCGAGCAGGAGAGCTTCCTGCGGACGATGCCGGAGATCGACGTCGCCGTGCGCGGTCCCACGTACGAGGGGGAGCGCGCCTTCCTGAATGTGATGCAGCGCCTGCACGACGCTGGTATGCACATCGAGGCCCTCCAGCAGGAAGCCGTGCCCGGCAACCTCTGGATCGACCGAAAGACCGAACAGTTCATTGCCGGTCCGGCGGTCCCGCGCATCATCGACCTCGACGAGATCCCGTCGCCCTACCTCGCGGGGCTGATGGATCCGTACTTCAAGACCGGCTACTTCCCGCTCATGCAGATCTCGCGCGGGTGCCCGTTCACCTGCCAGTTCTGCAACTCATCGGTCAAGTCGAACAGCAAGGTGTTCGCGCACTCGCTGGAGAACATGAAGGCCGACCTGATCTACGCCGCGGAGCGCGTGGACAAGACGATGCCGCTCTGCCTCGCCGACGACAACTTCGGCATGTACGAGCTGGACGTGGAGGTCGCGGACTTCATCGGCTGGCTCCAGGACAAGTACAACTGGCCGCGCTACATTCGCACCACGACCGGCAAGAATCGCAGCGACCGCATCATCGAGGTGATGCGCAAGATCCGCGGTGCGCTCCCGATGACGGCCGCCGTGCAATCGATGAACCCCGTGGTGCTCGAGAACATCAAGCGCTCCAACATCAAGCTCGACGCCTACAAGCAGATCCAGAAGGAAGTCATCGCGCAGGGCATGCAGTCGTACGGGGAGATGATCCTCGGCCTGCCTGGCGAGACGAAGGAGAGCTTCATGCAGGGGATGAGCGACCTGCTCGACACCGGCGTGTCGCGCGTGTCGGCCCACCAGCTCATGCTGCTGCACGGCGCACCGCTCAACAATCCCGACCAGCGCGAGCAGTTCAAGTTCAAGACGCGCTTCCGCGTCGTCGCGCGCGACGTGGGTGACTACGGCACCGACGAGCAGGTAATCGAGACGGAAGAAATGGTCGTCGAGTCGGCGACGCTGAGCTTCGACGACTACCTCGACGTGCGTGTCTTCCACACGCTGCTCACGATCTTCTACTACGAGGGGAACATCGAGGAGGCCTTCGAGTTCGCGAAAGCGCACGGCATCAAGCCGTTCGACCTCATGGTCACCCTGCACCGCCTGATCGACCGGGCGCCGCCCGGATTCCGCCAGGTGCTCGACGACTTCGTTCGCGAGAGCAAGGAAGAGATCTTCGAGACGCGCGAGGAGGTGGTCGAGTGGGCGCGCAACCGCCTGCCGGAGCTCATCTCCGGAGAGCTCGGCGGCAACCTGCTCAGCAAGTACTCGATGCTCGGCCGCTTCTATGCCACACACGAGGGGCTCGACTACGTGCAGATGGCGATCGAGGAATCACTCGGCGGCAACCTCACTGGGGAGGACAAGCTCCAGCTCTCCGCGGTGATGGGCTACCTGCACAACATGCTGCTCAGCGTGCCCTTCTCCGAGTCGCTGAACCGCTCGCCCTCGTTCACCACGTCGTACGACGTGGAGGCGTGGCGCGACCAGGGCTACACGCTTCCGCTGAGTGCGTTCCGCACGTCGGGGCCGGTGACGTACCAGACCGAGATGGATCCCGAGAAGAAGGCGGTGATCGAGACGCGCATCGCGACGTTCGGCGAGCACGCGGCGGGGCTTGGCAAGTTCACCCGCACGATGTTCGCGAAGGACCTGCGCCGCCGGCTCGTGGATTCAGACGCTGGTGTCCTGACGGCGTCGTGACGCACGTGCACGTCCCGGCACGATGAAGACGGTCATCCTGGCCGGCGGGCGCGGCACGCGCATCGCCGAGGAAACGTCGTCGCGCCCGAAGCCGATGGTGGAAATCGGCGGAAAGCCCCTGCTCTGGCACATCATGTCGATCTACGCCGCGCACGGACACTGCGATTTCGTCATCGCGTGCGGCTACAAGGGCGAGTTGATCAAGGAATACTTCCGCACCGCGTTCCTCTCGTCGAGCGACTTCACGATCGACCTGCGCGACGGCGAGATCACGATGCTCAACCCGGCGCGCCTCGACTGGACGGTGGCGCTCGTGGACACCGGGCTCGATACCATGACGGGTGGACGCCTGCGCCGGCTGCGGCCGATCATCGGCGACGAGCCGTTCATGGTCACCTACGGCGATGGCGTGAGCGACGTGGACGTCACCGCGTTGTTGGAGTTTCACAAGCGCCACGGACGCATGGTGACCGTGACCGCCGTTCGCCCCCCCGCCCGATTCGGCGGGCTCGTGCTCAGCGACGACCGCGTTCGCGAGTTCTCCGAGAAGCCGCAGACCGAGAGCGGATGGATCAATGGCGGGTTCTTCGTCTGCCAGCCGGAGTTCCTCGACTACCTCACCGACGACTCGACCTTCCTCGAGCGCGAGCCGCTCGAGCGCGTGGCGGCGGAAGGGCAGCTCATGGCCTACCGCCACACCGGGTTCTGGCAACCGATGGACACGCTGCGCGAGAAGGAACTGCTGGAGTCGCTCTGGTCCAGCGGCGACGCCCCGTGGAGGGGCCGCGCATGAGTGCCTGGGTGGACAAGAACGTGTTCGTCACCGGTGCCACCGGCCTGCTCGGATCACACCTGACGGAGGAGTTACTCGCTCGCGGCGCGCGCGTCACGGTGCTCGTGCGCGACTGGGTGCCGGATAGCCGCGCGGTGTCGTCGGACCTGCTCTCGCAGTGTCAGGTCATCCGCGGAGCGCTCGAGGACTCCGAGACGATGGTCCGCATCCTCAACGAGTACGAGATCGACTCGGTCTTCCACCTCGGTGCGCAGACGATCGTTGGGACCGCATCGCGCAGCGCGATGTCCACGTTCGAGTCGAACATCCGCGGCACGTGGTGCCTGCTCGAGGCGGCGAAGCAGAACGCGCGGCGCATCGAGCGCGTCATCGTCGCCTCCAGCGACAAGGCGTACGGCGTGCACGATGTCCTGCCCTACACGGAGGACGCGCCGTTGCAGGGGCGCTTTCCATATGATGTCTCGAAGTCCTGCGCCGACCTGATCTCGTTCAGCTACTGGCACACGTATGGCGTGCCCGTCGCGGTCACGCGCTGCGGCAACCTGTTCGGCGCCGGCGATCTCAACTTCAACCGGCTCATTCCCGGCACGATCCGCTCGGCACTCAACAACGAGCGTCCCCTGATCCGCAGTGACGGCACCTTCGTGCGCGACTACTTCTACGTTCGCGATGCCGTCGCCGCATACCTCCAGCTGGCCGAGCGGGTGCCCGAAGCGGCAACGACGGGCGAGGCGTTCAACTTCGGGACGGAAACGCCGCTCACCGTGATCGAGGTGGTGAACGCGGTGCTCACCCAGATGGGAAAGACCGACCTCGAGCCCATCATCCTGGGTGAGGCCACGCACGAGATTCCCAAGCAGTACCTCGACTGCGCCAAGGCGCGCGCGCGGCTCGGCTGGGCGCCGCGCTTCGGCTTCTCCGATGCCATCGACGAGACGGTGGCGTGGTACCGCGAGTGGCTGCGCCAGCGGGAGAATAGCCGGTCGAGGATGGGAGTCTGACCCCCACGGGAGCGTCTCGCGCGCTCGCGTGGTTTCTCCTCGCGTTCGCCGGCCAGGTCGCGCAGGTCGTGCTCACGCACGCCGGCAACCTGCTCGGCTACCAGCACTTCCTGCCGCTCGAGGGCGCGAGCGCGTTCCAACTCTTCGCGCGCGTGGTGCTCGTCGCGCAGGCGACGCTCGTGGTGGCGGCGCTCGTCGCACACCGCGCTGGCGTGACGCGCATCGCGCTTGCCATGCTTCCTGGCTGGCGCCTACCCGTGGTCGTGGTGACGCTCGTGCTCACGAGCGCAACGGTCGCGCGCGAGCCGGCGGCATACGCGCTCGAGCTGGTGCTCGCGTCCATCGTGCAGCTCGTCCAGCTGTGCACCATCGCGCTTGCCGTTGCTGCGCTGCCCCCCGCCACGGCGGCCGCTGTGGAACGGAGGTTCGATGCAATGCTCGGCGCCCGGGCGAGCGCAGCGGAGCCCGGTTCGATCGACAGGTTCGTACTGCTTGCCGCCCTGTGGACGGTGGTCGTGGCGTACCTGCTGGCGGTGCTCTCGTACCAGCGGCATCCGCACGTGCCGGACGAAGTGTCGTACCTCTTCCACGCGCGCTACCTCGCAGCGGGCATGCTCGCGATGCCTGCCCCGCCGGTGCCCGCGGCGTTCGACGTCGATCTCATCGCCCTCGACGCCGCGGGGTGGTACTCCCCCGTACCCCCCGGCTGGCCGGCGATCCTCGCGGTCGGCGTGCGGCTGGGTGCTCCGTGGCTCGTGAACCCCGTGCTTGCCGGCATCAACGTCCTGCTCGCGTACCAGTTCCTGCGCGAGCTGTACTCGCGACGCACCGCTCGTCTCGTCGTGCTCCTGCTTTGCGCATCGCCGTGGGCGCTCTTCATGGCGATGAACCTGATGACGCACACCTTCTCGTTCACGTGCGCCCTGGTGGCCGCGCTCGCGGTGGCGCGAATGCGTCGCAACGGCTCGCTGGCGTGGGCGACCGCTGGCGGCCTCGCGCTCGCGGTCATCAGCCTCATTCGGCCACTGGAGGCGGGAGCCACTGCGGTGCTGCTCGGCCTCTGGTCGCTCTCGGCCCGTTGGCGCGGCATGCGGCTGGTCCCGTCGGCCGTGCTGACGATCGTGGCCATGGCCGGCGGCGCCCTCAACCTCGTGTACAATCAAGCGATGACGGGCGACCCGCGCGCGTTCCCCCTCATGCTCTACTCGGACCGCGTCTTCGGCGCGGGGACGAACGCGCTAGGCTTCGGGGTGAATCGGGGCATCGGGTGGGGCGGGCTCGACCCCTTTCCCGGGCACGGTGCGATCGACGTCGTCGTGAACACGAACCTCAACGTCACGCTCACGAACATCGAGCTGCTCGGTTGGAGCTGCGGCTCGCTGCTCGCTGTCGTGCTTCTCGTCGTCATCGGGCGGCTGCGTCGTCCCGACTGGTACATGGTCGCTGCGGTCGCGACGATCGTCGGCGTCCACGCGTTCTACTGGTTCTCCGGTGGTCCGGACTTCGCCGCGCGCTACTGGTTCCTCATCCTCCTGCCCTTGCTGGCGCTTGCCGCTCGGGGCATCGAGGAGACTGACGCGCAACTCGAGCGCGCCGGCGCGCGGCCCGGCGCGCTCGCCGCCGCGGGGCTGCTCACCGTGTTGGCCCTCGCCGTGTTCGTGCCTTGGCGCGCCGCCGACAAGTACTACCACTATCGCGGCATGCGCCCGGATGTTCGCACGCTGGCCAGGGAGCATGGGTTCGGACGCAGCCTCGTGCTCGTGAGAGGCAAGCGGCATCCGGACTATCACTCCGCGGTGGTGAACAACCCGATCGACCTGCGCGCCGACGCGCCCATCTATGCGCGCGATTCGAGCGTATCCGTGCGCGCGCTGCTCCTCGACGCGTATCCGGACCGCCCGGTGTGGATCCTCGAGGGACCCTCGGTGACGCGCGCGGGCTTCCAGGCCAGCGGTCCGCTCACCAATGCGCAGGCGCGGGCCCTGCCATGACGTCACCGTCCGATTCTCCCTACCGCGGGGCACAGGTGATGGTCCTTGGCGCCGGCGGGTTCATCGGACGATGGATCGCGCGGGAGCTCTGCCGGCAGGGTGCGCGCGTGCACGTCGTGGGGCGGAGCATCGAGCGCCTGGAGCACGTACGCCGTACCTGGAGATTTGACGGCGACATCGCCATCGCCGACCTCGCGCGCCCTGCGGCGGTGCGCGAACTGTTCCTCCAGGTGCGTCCCGCGGTGGTGTTCAACCTCGCAGCGTACGGGGTCAATCCGTCGGAGCGCGATCCGGCATTGGCGCATTCACTCAACGCCGATCTGCCCGGATTGCTGGCCGAGGCGATGTCGGCGTGCGGTGATGCGGTTTGGACGGGGCAGCACGTGGTGCACGCGGGATCCGCGCTGGAGTACGGCACGGCGGCAGGCGACCTGCGTGAGACGACCGCGTGCAAGCCTACCACGGTGTATGGACGCGCGAAGCTCGACGGCACCATTCGTCTGCACGAGTCGGCGAGCCGGCTCGGCGTTCGTGCGGTCACGGCGCGTGCGTTCACCGTCTATGGGCGCGGAGAGCATGAGAGCCGGCTTCTGCCGTCGCTCCGCGCGGCGGCGCTCACCGCGACGCCGATTCCGCTGACCGCGGGGCTCCAGCGCCGCGACTTCACCTACGTCGCCGACCTCGTGGAGGGAATGCTGCGCCTCGGCGCGCTTCCCCACGCAGCGGCTGGCCCCGTGAACGTCGCGACGTCGCAGCTCGTCACGGTGCGCGCGTTCGTGGAGGCCGCGGCGGCGGCGCTCGGCATCGCGAGCGAGCGACTGCAGTTCGGCGCGATGCCCACGCGGCAGGAGGAGATGCACCACGATCCCGTCACCGTTGACCGTCTCCGCGCGCTCACGGGATGGGCTCCCGCCACGTCCATCGTCCGCGGCCTCGAGCTGGCGACGGACCGGAACGGAGTGGGCGCGTGAGCGCGCGCGGGAACGGCGGTGAAACGCGGGTCCTGGCGCTGGCGGCGGTGATCTTCGCCGGATTCGTCCCGCTGCTCGTGGTCGCACCCACTCTGACCCCATCGGACCCCACGATCCTCAGTGCGGCGGCGGCGGAGGGCTACAACACGGGCGTCGCCTATCGGGTAGCAGTCCTGTGGGCACTCACGGGGATCGTGGCTGCGCTACTGGCAGCTCGGCGCGGAATGCTCCCTGCAGCGCCGCGCGGTGCGACGGACGCGCACGACTCCGAGGTGCCCCCCGCGCGCCGCTGGATCGAACGCATCGTGGTGGCCCTTCTCGTGTTGTTGCTGCTCTGGCCACCCTTCCTGGCGCGCTACGGGCCGTTCATCGAGGACAACATCTTCACCAACGCCCTGCATCGCATGCACGGCGGGATGATGCCGTACCGTGATTTCGAGTTCCTGTACGGGCCCCTGATGCTGGTCTCCGCGTCGTGGTGGACGCGCCTCGTGGGATACTCGCTTCAGGGCTACTACACCTGGCTCCTCATCCTCGAGGTGGTGCAGTACGTCGTACTTGTGGCGCTGCTCCAGCGGCTCGTTCCAGAATTTCGCGCGCGAGTCCTGATCTTCGTGGCGATCGCGATCCTCGTCGCCAATCCGCTCCTCGGGCTGAACTACAACGGCATCCGGCGCCTGCTGCCGCTCGCCGCCCTCCTGCTCCTCTCGCGCGATCCCACGTCCACCCGGCGAGCAATCGTGGCGGGCGTCATGCTGGGCCTCGGTGTGGCGTATGCGCATGACTTCGGCCTCGTCGCGCTCGTCGCATCGGCTGGGTTGTTCGGCCTGCTGTGGCTTCGCGCCCCCAGCCTCGCGCTGTTCCGCACCGCCGCGCTCCTCGGCGCCGTCGCCATCGCCACCTGGCTGCTCGTCACCTTCCTTCTCCTCGGCGACTCATTCACCGCGTACCTGGTGGATACCCGCAGCCTTGTCACGCGCTTCAGCGCGGGCGAGGCGGGATTTCGCTTCTACTGGACCGCCAACTCGCTCGCCGGGTTCGCCCTGCTCTCCCTCGCCGGCGTCCTGGTGGGCCGCGGCATCGCGCACTGGCGCGAGCGCGCGCCGCTCTGGGGTGACTCGTTCTTCGTGGTCGCGATGATGGCGACGCTGCTGTCGCTCAAGAGTGGCCTCAACCGGTCGGACGTCTGGCATCTCGACGGCGCGCTGTTCCCGCTGGCACTCGCCTTCCTGCTCCCGCTGCCGCGCAGGGCGTTCGCATGGTCGGTGAAGGAAGGACGCGTGGCGACGATGCTCCTCGCCGCGTTCGTGATGACGTACGCGCTCGGCAACGCACCCACGGCGGCGTACGCCGGCGCAGGGCTCGCGCGTGGTGCGCAGGATGTGCTGGCGGGCGTACCCCCCGACCGCGACGCGTGCGCGCCCGCGAGGGCCGCGCCATGCATCGAGTCCGAGCGATCGTCCGGTCGCGAAGAGTTCGAAGCGCTCGGCGCCTATCTCGCCGAGCCCACGCAGCGCGGCCGGCGCGTGATGCTCTATGGCGAGTTGTGGGGTATCGGGCCGCGGATCGGCGTCTACAAGCGCGATCACCTCAATGACGATTTCATCTACGACGACGCCCGAGGGATCCGCGCCGGACAATGGATCGCCGAGGTCCCGGACGGGCTCGTGGCAATCGACAGCGGGTGGTACGCGCGGCTGGTCGCACCTGCGGGGGGGGACACGATCGGCGCGACCGCGCCGTTCACCCCGTCGCTCGTGAAGTCCGCCAGCGTGTGGCTGGCGAGCGTGCACTATCGCGGCGTGGTGGTCGAGCGCCCGCTCGCCGAGCTGCGGTGGCGCCGTACGGCCGGCGTGACGGTGCGGCGCGAGTTCGTGCTCGATCGCCGCTTCGGCAAGTTCGTCGTGCTCAGGCGCCGTAGTTCGCCGTGAGGATCCCCATGGCGCGCGCCACGTCGGCGGTGCCGCCGGATGGCGCGCGCATCTCGACCGACACCCAGCCCTCGTAGCCCACGGCCCGTAGCGCGGCGCCGCACGCGGCGTGGTCCGTGCCCCCAGTGCCGAGCGGTGCGAGCGATGGCTCGCTCGCGTGGAAGTGCCGGAGCACGGACAGGGCTGCCGTGATCGACTCGGTCACCGGCTCGCCATTGATGGCGATGGCACCGGCGTCCACGTGGAGGCCGAAACCGGTCTCGTTCACGCCGTTCACGAGCGCGATGCCTTCGGCGACCGTGTTGACGAAGTCGCACCCATAGTCCGGCGGATTGGGCTCGAGGCACAGCGTCACGCCGCGGTCGCGCGCACGCGCACCCGCATTCCGGAAGAACGACTCGGCGATGCGGGTGGCATCGTCCAGCGACATCGTGCCCCGCACGCGGTTCTTCGGCGAGCCGAACACCATCGGTCCGGCGCCGAGCGCCGCGGCCACGTCCATCATCCGCGTGAGGTAGTCGAGCGTGTCGCGGCGGCGCGCGGCGCTCTCGAAGATCGTGAGTTCGGGATGACCGAAGAGCAGCGCCTGCAGCGCAACGATCGTGATATCCCGCTCGGCCCACCAGTCGCGCGTCGCACGGAGCGCGGCGATGCTCGCGTTGGTTGGATCGTCCCAGATGGCCGTGGGCGCGATCTCCACGCCGTTCACTCCGGCCGCGCGCATTCGTTCCGCGACCGGGCCATCCTCCGACCGCGGCCACGCAATGTTGGAGAGCGCGAGCTTCATGCGGACACTCCGCGAGCGCGGGAGACGAATGCCCGGATACCGGCGAGCACCTGGTCGCGCGACTCGATGTACCCGTTCGCGCCGCCGAACGGCGCGTCGTAGCGAGTGCGCATGTCGTATCGCATGGCGTTCGTGGCCTTCGGGTTCTCGAAGTCGAGGCCGAACCCTGCCCTCGCCACGTCGCGCACGCTCACCGGCTCCGTGGCGAGGTTCATCGTGCGAATGCCGTTGTCACGCGTCGTGACGAGGTCCCGCCAGATACGGCCAAGGTCGTAGAACTGGAAGACGCTCTCGGGACAGATCGCGTCGATCGCGTTGCCGTTGAGGAGGTCGTAGATGACGTTCTTCTTGATGCCCTCACCATACAGTCCGGGCAGGCGCATCACCGTCGTGTCGAAGCGCGACTGCACCCAGCGCTCGAGTTGGTAGCGATGGCGGCCGTACGCGGTCGCCAGCGACGGGTCGATCGGCGAGTTCTCGTCCACGTCCACGGGCGTGGGATAGACGTCCACGGTGGAGATCAGCACCACGTGCGTCGCCTGCACGGTGGCAAGGCACGCCTCGAGGCGCGCGATACCGGCGCGATCCGCTTCGGGCTCCTTGTTCGCCAGCCACTTCTCCGCCCGCACGCCTGCGCACACGAGCAGCTCGTACGAGCGCCCCATGATCGACTCGATATCGGTCGAGCGGAAGGTGTCGTCGAATGACGCCTGGCGGCGCAGGTTGCTGCCGACGAATCCGGTGGCCCCGACCAGCGCGCTAGTCATGACGGGTCATACGCATGCCTCACGGCCTTGAACAGCGTCCGAAGAATGTTCAGGTTGCCGCGAATGGGGCTGATCTTGGTCGGCGTCTTGCCCGACAACGGGTACGCGCGCGTGACCGGCACTTCCAGCAGGCGAAGCCCGATGCGAGCGGCGCGGATCGCGAGGTAGTAGTGCAGCTCGTAGCCGGTGAACACCTCGCGAAAGGGCGACACGCGAGGATCGAGCAGCAAGCGGCGGCTGTAGGCCCGAAAGCCGTTCGTGGTATCGGTCTGTCGCACGCCCGACGCGACGCTGATGAGCGGGGCGTGGATCATCCGCAGCCCCAGCAGTCGCGCGAGCGGCGTATTGACGGCCTTGCCGCCGGCGATGAATCGGGAGCCCTGCACGTGATCCACTCCGGCGTCGAGCGCCGCGACGAATGCTGGAATGGCTGCGGGATCATCCTTGTTGTTGCCGTCGATGACGATCACGCCTTCGTAGCCTTCGTCCATCGCCCAGGAGAGCGCCATCCGCATCTGCGCACTGAGCCGCCCAGGGCCGGTCTTCACGAGGAGGGCACGCACGCCGCGCCGCTCGAGCTCCGCGCGGCTCACCGACCCGTCGGTGCTGCCGCCGTCGGCAATGACGATGTCCACGAGTCCGGCGACGGGCGCCATGCGGTCGAGTTGCGCATGCAGGCGCCCGTTTTCGTTGAGCACGAACACGGCGCATGCGTACCGGTTCCGGCGCGGACCAAGCTCGAGGACCTGGTGCGCCGGAACCTCGCGAGGTTGCCCCTGGTCAGCGGGCAACGGGATCGGTCACGACGTTCATGCGCCCCGCAGCCGCGGCGGGAATGGCGCTCTGCCGCTCCTCGTGCACGAAGTACAGTGGCCGGTCCTGGTTTTCCCCCAACAAGCGGGAGAGGTACGCCGCCACCACCGTGCACACGAGCGCCAGCGATCCGAACATCGCACCAAGCATGAATGACTGCGTGGTCCATCCTTCTGCGACGTCGTGCTTGAAGAGGTACACGGCGACGACGTAGGCCATGAACACCCCATTTACCAGCACCATGAACAGCCCCAGCGCCACGGCGAGGTAGAGTGGCTGGAGCGAATTCGACACGAGGATGCCGAGCGCGAGGCGGACGCCGGCGCCGAGGGACTTGGTGCGGCGGTGCGGGCGACGCGCGAGCTGGTCGTACTCCACGCTCTGGTGCGAGTAGCCCACGTACGCGCTCAGCGTCCGCAAGTAGCGGTTCTTGTCGCCGATGCGGACGACCGCGTTCACCGCCTGGCGGCTGAGCACGCGGAAGTGCGTGGAGTTCTTCGGGATGTGGAGGCCGAGAATCCTGTTGCATCCCCAGTAGAACGCGGCTGCGCCGAGCCGCAGCAGCAGCGGCTCGCCTGCTCGGCTCTTGCGGATGCCGAAGACGATGCCGGTTCCCTGGCGCGACTGGTCGACCATGCGCGGGACCAGCGCCGGCGGATCCGTGTCAGGGAGCATCACCGCGACGAAATCGCCGATGGCCGCATCCAGCCCGGCCGAGATCGCGATCTCCTCGCCAAAGCTGCGCGACAGCCGAATGAGGCGGACCGCTTCGTGACGAGCGAGCAGCCCGTCGGCGATGCGCACCGTATCGTCGGTCGACCCGTCGTCCACGAGCAGAAGTTCGTAGTGGAGGTACGTCTCACGGAGCATCGCCGTCGTCTCCGCCACGAACGCCGCCAGGATGTCGGCGTCGTTGTGGAGCGGCGCAACGACGGAGACGAACAGGTCCGAGGCGCTCATGCGCGACCGCTCACCGCGTTCGCAGTGTCCTCGACAAACTCGAGCATGTCATAGGCGTTGTCGATCTTGGAGCCGATCACGCAGTGAAAGCCCGGCAATCCATGGTCGCGGCTGAAAAGAATGGGGCGGCTGTCGTCCACCTCGCTCCGGGGCAGCACGGTCTTGACCTCCCAGATCGACTCCACCGCCTCGCTGCGGCTCATGACCGGGAGGTAGCGCGCCGCGTCGCGCACCATGTGTGGAAAGTGCGTGGCCCGCCCGTGTCCATCGAGCAGCGCGTCGCCGTCGCGTACGTCGTCGCCGGAGGCCGTGTCGCTCCAGGTGGAGTGCGGCGTATAGCGCACGTGGCTGAGCGTGTGCAGCCCGCGCGACGGATACGGAACCATCGAAAAGTACGGCCCGCACATCACCGTCACGGCCGCATCGCGCAGCTCGGCCGGGGGACGCACGAGGACCATCTCGGTGAGCTCGTGCTTGAGGGGCACGATGGGCAGGCCGGATGCCGCGTGAATCGCGTTGAGCCGAGAGTAGGTGCAGTTGAGGATCTGGCCTGCGGTAAGCACCTGCTCGTCCTCACGCATCCGAATCGTCAGGGCGAGGTCGCCCCCCGCGGCTCGTACATGTGTCGCCCTCGCGTCGAGCATCACGTCAACGCCCGCCGCAGCGAGATCCCGCTGCATGCGCGCGCGCAGCCGGTCCGCATCGAAGGTGACTTCGGGAACCAGCACGACATCCTCGATGAGGGCACCGTCGAAGAGCGCGCGAATGTGCTGCGGAGCTGCCGCAACCGGTGCGCCGATCCGCTCGCAGAAGCGGCGGAACTGCGATGCGGTGACGTTCGAGTACGCACGGCCGATGGCATAGTAGTGCGCAAAGTCGTCGAAGATGCAGTCGTGATACTGTTCGGCAAAACGCGGTGCGTTCACGCGGGAACGGAACGCGGTGAGGTAGCTGCGCGGATAGTGATAGCCGGCGTGAACACGCGCCTGATTGCGCGCGGAGGCGCGCCCAAGGAGGCGCTGACCCGCCTCGACGAGCAGGACCCGACCACCCCCACGCCCGATATGCTCGGCGAGCGTGGCGCCAAAAAACCCGCCCCCGATGACGATCGTGTGATAGCGCAGAGGGGCAACATATGGCGATGAAAGGAGTTGGGCTATAGGATAGCAGCACGTGTCCCTCCCCGATTTCGTGACCGCCAGCGCGTCGGGCCGCACGGCCACCGTATTGTTGCTGCTCGCGTGCGGGTGCGA
>JBKJMP010000268.1:0-31861 GCA_046596395.1 Gemmatimonadaceae bacterium | reverse complement strand
GGACGGCGCTCGCGCCTGTCGGCAGTTCAAGGGGCGAGGGTTTGCGGCGGTGCCAGGGATCCTGGGGCTCGCTGCGCTCGGGCGCGAGCAAGAGCTCCGCGTGCTCGTGGACGACGTGCTACGGTTGCCCCTCGGGCGAAATTTCTCGTCCCCCGATCGTCTGGCCGTTCTCGCCGTGCACGAGCTTCGGGCGCACGATCATCCAGGGGCGGCCGACCGTCTTGCGGCGCGCGTCGTCGCGTGGCACGACTCGTCCTCGTCGAACGAAGGGGTTCACCAGCCGATCGCGCGTGCGCGTGCGCTGCACGCGGCGCGCGCGTGGGACCGGTTGCAGGCGCTCGCTGACAGCCTGCTGAAACGCCAGGCGGGACACGTCGAAGCGCTTTCGTACGCGGGCATCGCCCGCGCGATGCGCGGCGATCGGGCAGGCGCCGCGCGCGCGTCAGCGGCGATTGAACGGGCGCCGCCCGCTGCGCGGAGAAGTGCCCTCACGGCGCGAGCCGCGATCGCTGCGGCAACGGGCGACAGCGCCGGCACGGTGGCACTGCTCCTCGAGGCGTCGCCGCCGGCCGGCTGGCGCTCGGACTTGTATCACCGGTCGCCGCAGATCTACGAACTGCTGCGCGGGTATGCACCGTTCGAGGCGATGCTCCGGCCATGATCTACTCGGCTAAGTCCATGTATGATGGCGACTTGGTCTATGATAGCTATTAAGCTATCATTGGCGATATGTCGGGCCCGCATCATTTCCTCCGCACCGCGCGGCTCAGCGCCGGACTCAGTCAGCGCGCCTTGGCGGCGCGCGCCGGGACCGCTCAATCCGTCGTCGCCCGAATCGAAGCGGGCACGACGAGCCCGTCGTGGGACACGCTCACCCGTCTCCTTCAAGCAGCGGGCTTCACGCTCGACGCGGAGCTCACGGTCGCGACGGTCGTGGATTCGCACATGATGGAAGACGTTGCGCGCATCCGCTCCCTTTTGCCTGAGGCTCGTCTCGAGGAAATTGCGAACGCGGCGCGATTCCTCTCGCTCGCGCGAAAGAAGGTGGCCAGCGATGGCTGAGTTGCATCCGCTCGACCCCGAGCGCCTCTTTCGCACGCTCGCGGAGCACCACGTCAAGTTCGTGCTCGTCGGCGCGCTCGGCGCGCGCCTCAATGGCTTTCCACGTATGACAGCCGACGCCCACATCACGCCGGCGCGCGACGATGAGAACCTCGAGCGCCTCGCGACTGCATTGCGAGCCCTGGATGCGAGGGTTTTTACCGATACGATTCCCGAGGGGCTGCCCTTCGATGTGAGCGCCCGCACGCGTGCCCGCGCCGACATCTGGAACCTGGTGACACTTGCCGGGCGACTCGACCTCATCTTCCAGCCGGCTGGCACCACGGGATTCGACGATCTCGCGCCGAGCGCGGATCGCTTCGAGGTCTATGGCAGCGAGCTCCTCGTTGCGCGACTCGAAGACATCCTGCGGTCGAAGGAGGCCGCAGGGCGTCCGCAGGATCGGCAGGATGCGATCATCATTCGGGAGATGTTGGCGCGAGGGTAGTTCCCTTCGCGTTCTCGTTGAGGGGCTCGCCGTGGCGACACTCCACGCCCTCCGGAGCATCGCATCTCCGTGATCATCCTCAGCGATCGGGAGACGCTGGATGCTCGGAGCATCGCGCGGGCGCTCATCGAACGACTGGACCCCTGAACACACTGAGCTGGGGCGCTTCACGCTCATGCTCAGCTATTTCGCACATGCGCTGTGAGCCGACGCTCATCGATGGGAAGCCCGCACGGCAACGGTCAAGCTTGTTATATTGCTTACATGAAAGCCACCATCGAGTTCGACGATGCCCTGTACCGGCGACTCAAGATCGAGGCGGCACGCCGCGGGCGGACCGTTCGCGAGCTCGTCGCGGAAGGAATCCGCCGTGTCCTCGACACGCCTGTAGCAGCGCCAGCTAGCCGCACGGGAGCAGCGGCGGTAGAACGCACCCCCGCGCCCTGGTTCGGGTCGCTCGAACGGTATGCGACGGTCGTCGATGACCACTCGATGCACGCGGTCCGCAAGAGCATCGCAGGGGCCCGAAAGCGGGAGCGCGGCACGTGAGCGTGGGACTCGATACCTCAGTCGTGCTGCGCTTACTCACCGGAGTTCCCCGCGGACAGGCCGAGGTGGCGGCCACGTTGCTCGAGGAGGCGGGTGCGCCGGTGAACATCTCTGACCTCGTCATCGGCGAGACGTATTTTGCGCTGCGCCACCACTACGCCGTCCCGCACGCGGGTGCCATCCGTGCCATGTCTGGCCTCCTGGCCGACGCACGAGTGACTTCCTCCGGGGTCGCCCGCGGGGTGCTCGCCGAACCCGCCGCGCGGTCATCTGTCAGATCCTGGCCAGGATTGATAGACCTGCTCATTCATGCAGACTACGCTCGCGATGCCGTGGATCTCATCACGTTCGACCGGGATCTTGGACGGCTGCAGGGCGTGCGCCTGCTTTCCGCGTGACCGATCGCCCTCGGGAGGAGATGCGCGCGATCTTCCGCGCTCCGGTTGAGCAAGCGCAGTTTCCAAGAGCACTCTATCCAGACAGGTCCAATTGCATCGAGCCAAGTCATGACGCGCGCATTTCTCATCGGTCTCGCCACGCTCGTCGCGGCGATGCCTGGAGGCGGACAGACACCCGAGTCGTTCCCATCACTCGCGACGGCGTCGCTCGCACAGATCGACGGCCGAGTGCAGCTGCGCGGACTGCGCGACAGCGTCGAGGTCATCCGCGATCGGTGGGGTGTCCCGCACATCTACGCACGGAACATCGACGACCTCTTCTTCGCGCAGGGATACGTACAGGCGCAGGACAGGCTCTGGCAGATGGACATGTACCGCCGCACCTACGAGGGCACGCTGGCGGAGATCCTCGGCCCGTCCTACCTGCCGCACGACCGGCTGGTCAGGCTGCTCAAGTACCGTAGTCCTCTCACAGACCGCGAGTGGCGGAGCTATCACCCCGATGGACGCCGGATCTTTCAGGCATTCGCGAACGGCGTGAATGCGTTCATTGATGAAGCCGGCGACCGTTTGCCAATCGAGTTCAAGCTCACCGGGCTTCGTCCCGCACGGTGGACGCCGGACGTCGCGCTGCTGCGCACCCAGACAGCGATGCCCACCGACGATGTGCTGGACGAACTGCGACTGGCGCGCGAGGTTGTGCGACTCGGGGCTGATTCGGCGAACAAGGCGGCGCGGCCCTCACCGTACCGCGACCTCGTGCTGCCGCGCGGTGTGGACCTGTCGATCATCGGTCCGGAAGTCCTCGCGAGCCTGGGGGGCATTCGCTCGCCCGACGTGAAGCCCGAGCTGTTGCCCGCCTACCGCGCCATGCGCGATGCGCTGCCGAGCGCGAATACCGGCGTGCAGGAGAACTCGCCGGGCAGCAACAACTGGGTGTTGAGCGGCCGCATGACGACGAACGGTCACGTGATCGTGGCGAACGATCCGCATCGCAACGTCGCGAATCCGTCCATCCGGTACATCGTCCACCTGAATGCGCCCGGGTGGAATGTCATCGGCGCGACGGAGCCCGTGCTGCCCGGCGTGGCCATCGGCCACACGCAGCACATCGGCTGGGGACTCACGATCGTCGGGACCGACCAGGCAGACGTCTATGTCGAGGACGTGAATCCTGCCAACCATCGTGAAGTGCGTTTCCGCGGGCGGTGGGAGAAGGTGCGCGTGGTGCACGACACGATTCGTGTGAAGGATGCCGCGCCGGTCGCGGTGACGTACAAGTTCACGCGTCACGGTCCGGTCTTTCACGAGGACACCGTGCGCCACAAGGCGTACGCCATGCGCTCGACGATGCACCTGCCGGGCTCCGCGGGCTACATCAGTGCACTGCGCTACCACGCGTTGACCGACTGCCGGCAGTTTCTCGCGGCGCAGCGCTACTATCTCGCGCCCGCCGAGAACATGATCTGCGGCGACACGCGCGGGAACATTGCGTGGCAGGCGTCGGCGGCGTCCCCGAAGCGGCCCAACTGGCACGGACGCCTGCCAGTCTCGGGCACGGGTGAGTACGAGTGGAACGGATTGCGGAACGATCTCCCCCGCGAGCTCAATCCCGCACGCGGCTGGATCGCCACCGCCAATCACGATATTCACCCGGACGGATACGACCCGCCCTTGTTCTTCCTGAACACCCCGCAGCGCTCACGCATGGACCGCATTGCTGAGGTATTGTCGAGCGGACGCAAGTTCAGCATCGAGGACCTGCAGGCACTTCAGCACGATGCGTATCTGGCGCGCGCGGTGCGCGACGTCCCGCTCTTTCGCGGGTGGACGTCCGCCAACGCCGAGATCGAGCGCGCCCGGTCGGCGCTTGCGGCGTGGGACGGCCAGCATCGGCGGGAGAGCCTGGCGGCGGCGGTCTATCGGTATGCGTCGCGCGGGATCACCGACGAGCTTCGTTCGGCAAGCACCAGCGGCGAACGGCGCCAGCACCTGCTCGAGCAGGCGATCGAAATGGCGGCCGACTCATTACGCCGAGTGCTAGGGCCGGATGCGTCGCAGTGGCGGTGGGGGCGGTTCAACACGAGCCAGTTGCCGCATGCACTCGTGAAGGCATACGACGTGTCGCCCGTGGAGCGGCATGGCGGCGCGGGTTTCGTTGCCGCGGTGGGAGCAACGTTTCGGGAGATCATCGACATGAACGATCTCGACGCATCGGTGGCGACGAACGTGCCCGGTCAGTCGGGGCAGCCGGGTAGTCCGTTCTACAAGAACCTGACGGAGAGCTACGGGAGGGGAGAGTACTTTCCCCTGGTGTTCTCGCGTGGCGCTGTCGAGAAGGCGGCCGCTCACCGGCTGATGCTCGCACCGGCGCGGAAGCGCTGATCCGTGCAGCGCCGGATGACCTGGTGAAAGGCACCGGCGCGCCGGACGACTGCGGTTCATCGCCGCCGCTAGGCGATTCGCATTTTTCGGGATCAACGGCGCAAGGTCGGCCCGGACGGCTACTCACTCGGCAGCGTACCACTCACGATCGGCCGCGAGTTGGTGGCCTTGGGGGAAGGACACAGGCAAGGCGTCTAAAGTCGGGCGACGCGGTCGAGCCGCCGGTGCGGGGAAGGTTGGTTCTGTAGCTGACGTCGCCGTGAGCACGCGCCGGGCGGCGATCCGTCCCCTGCAGTCCAAATCTCAACTCCTGCGCATCAAGCGGGCGAATTCCGGCTCGTGCATTCGATGCCGCACCGATGCGGCCAGCGCATGCGCCACGTACGAGAGAGTGCAGGGATGTGGCTCGATGCTCGACAGGCGGCCTTGCATCCGTCCGATGTAAACTGTTGCTGCCGTCGAGTGGATGTCCCGACAGCGTTGCGGATTTGGGCTGCGGATCATACCGTTGGCGGCGATAGGTCGCATATCGTGCGGCCGAGTAAGCGTTCGATAGCGCCAGCGTTCATGAGAAGGCTAGATTTGCAGGGTGACTCGATACCGCAAGGCGCTGCAGCGCCTCCTTAGCGGAACGGCCGACCAAACCGTCCGCTTCGATGAATTGTGCGGCCTTCTCAGTCGACTCGGGTTCGCCGAGCGGCAGCGCGGCAGTCATCGGATCTTCTCGCGGACGGCGTAGCTGAGATCCTCAATCTACAGCCGCGGCCGGAGGGCACGGCCAAGCCCTATCAGGTGCGACAGGTCCGCGAGGCTATCTTGCGATACCGGCTGGCCGACTCTCTTCTCCCCGAGACTGACGATGCCTGACTATCGGTACGAGATCATCATTTATTGGAGTGAGACAGACCAAGCGTTTGTCGCTGAGGTCCCAGAACTCTCTGGCTGCGCCGCGGACGGACCGACCTATGGCGCTGCCCTGGCGCAGGCCGAAGTCGTCATCCAGCAGTGGATTGAAACCGCCCGCGAACTGGGACGCGACATTCCGACACCGCGAGGTCGGCTCCTCTACGCGTAAGTCGGCCAGACCGCGACCCGCAATCGAACGTGCGTTGCTCTCGACAAGCGATTTACTGATGGCGCCCGCTCACGCTTGCGCTTTTATTTGTTCGCTTGCAAGTGAACTTTGGCGTTGAGGATGTAGAATAAGCCCCGATGTGATTTTCCAACGCGGCTTTCGCCGAAAGCGACCTCCCAGGATCGCCTCAGATCGACGATCGTCAAAGCGGCAATGATATTCGAAGGCGCACTTTGGGCCTCGCGCCGCCGCGGGGGATTTATTCTACATCCTCGTTAGGTGGCGACACGCATTCTCGGAGAGGAGGGTCTGTGGCCAACACTAGTGAGCGGGTCCGTCGCTTCGCGCATCGTTTCCCCCGCTGCCGCGCCTGCCGCCTGCCCAGCGCCGAAGGTCGGCGACTGATGGCCGGCCCCGGCATCTACATCTGTGAGTCATGTATCGCACTGCTCGCCACCGGAGAGTCGGCGGCTGCCACCGCCGAGCCGTGCTTGCTCTGCGGGCGGCGCGACGTGCCGATCGCCGGCGCGTTGCCGTCATTCGCCATATGTGCGGCATGCCTCGAACTCTCACAGAGTATTCTGGCCGAGGACGACCCGCGATCACGACCTGAGCAAGCGGGATGATGGGTAACAGAGTATTCCAGCATGATGGGTAACACTTGCAGGTGACGCGACGTTGAGCCGCTGCTGGCCAAGTATTGCGCTCCGCTCGCACTTTGCAGATTCCTTGGAGCAGAGCTGCGGCTGATTTCGCGACCAGCATTGCTGGTGTCGAAATCGTCATCGGCATGATGCCATACATCGCAGGCCTCCCTCCCGCGCGCGGGTCGGCTTCGTCGCCGACGATACCGCACCGTGCGTGAGGGCACACGCCGCGGGGTTCTCGCGGATGCCGTTTCGCACACGATCGATCGCGTCTCCTGTTTCCTTGACATTCGCGGCAGTAGCCGCACAGGGGAGGCTGGTAGCGAGCACACAACGACGGCAATGCACCCCAGTTCACAAATTCATTCGGTCTTGCTCGACTCCGCCGGCATCGGGAAGCGTTCCTCGATCCACGCTTGCCACCTCGGTGTCTCACGGGCGGCTGTCTCGGCCGCCTGATCGCCGTAGTGGTACAAGCTCAGCGCTGCCATGCTCTGGCCGCCGACGTTGAAGGCGCCAAGCGCGGCCACGCCCGGGCGAGGCGTGTCGAGCCGAAGCAGGATGTCGCACGGACTCTGGCTGACGTACTCCGCCACGCCGCTGAGCGGCGGGACACCCGCGGGCGACGTCCAACGCTGCCCGACGCGCACGCCTTTCACTCCCATCGCCGCGATCAGCGTTTCCCAGGCCTCCGCTTCGGTGCCCGCGACGGGAGCCACGAACTGCATGAGCGCGGAGCGTTGGCCGCGGAAGTGCGTGAGATAGATCCGCAGGGTACGGAAGAAGCCGGGCCAGCCGGATTCGGTGGCTTGAAGCTGGTTGTCCCAGTCGTCGGTGCTGGCGAAGAGGCTGTGCACCACGCGGACGCGGCACACTCCGCCCGCGCGCGCCTCGACGCTCCACTCGGTTGCGATGGGGGGAGAGCCACCCCAACCCTCGCCCTGCGCGGCGAACATCCGCGGCGGATCCCAGGCGGTCACGGCAGACCGGGACACCATGCCCGGGCCGAAATTCGCCGTCACCGCGACGGGCGTCCCGTCCTTGGCCTCGAACTCCGTCAACACGAACCAGGACGAGATACCAGGCCCCGTCGCAATGGCCTGCCACACTTCCTCCGGGGTGCCGGGGACCTCGACGTCGACCTGAACGGAACGGCGACCGGAAGCTTCTTTCTCTACGCTCATGATGGATCCTCTAAGGAAGGGATTTCTGCGGTAGGGGGTGCGCCACGACCACCAGCCGGTGCGCGCGGCCGCCGGGGGCGGATTCATCGTGATATTTGGAAACGAGTGTCGCGATGGCTTCGGTGAGCTCGTGGCTGAAGGCCGCGCGGTCCGCCGGCGACCGGAAGCGGACCTCGGTATCGACCGCCAGGGTCGCCAGGCGCTTGCCCGATTCGCTCGCGCGGCGAACGAGATCGCCCACTTCGCGGACAACCCGTGCGCCCAGGGCGATGAGATAGCTCGCGGACAGCCGATCGACGTCCCGATCCGGATCGACGGCGACCGGGCCCAGGGCGCTCGGTGAAACGACGTAGGACGTGGCCGTCGCGACGAGGAGCCGTTCCGTCAGCCCGCCCCACTTGCGTTCCTCGGCCAGCCGCACCAGCCCGTGCGACTCCAGCGCCCGCAGATGGTAGTTGACCTTCTGCCGCGCCATGCCGACCCGCACGGCCAACGTCGCCGCCGAGGCGGGCGCGGCGAGCTCGGAGAGGAGTCGGCTTCGCATCGGCTCCAACGCCACCGTCGCCGCCGCCGGATCATCGATCACGTGGATGTCGAGCATGACGAGATTCTATCATTGACAACTTTTATTGTCAGTAGGATGCTCCGTTTGCGCCGCTGGGCGCCTACCCATCATTCTTGTCTCCCTCACGCGGATCCAGTTCTTCACGGCCATGGCGGACGTCAGGATGAGGATGCGCCTGGCCCTCGATCCGATAGATGCGATACGAAGGATGAGGGCGTGCCGCGATGAGCCGCCCGTTCGCTTCGACACGCTCGCGCGACGCTGGCGACTGTCTGTCGTTGCGCTCTCCCTCACCGCATGTGCGGGCGAGAGTGCGCCCGTCGCACCCGGGTTCGCGCCGCCCGGTACAGTCACGGCGCTGTCGGCAACTCCGGTAGCCGCGAAGACAGTGGCCGGAACCGCCTACGTGTCGTCCACGAAGCTCGGCGTCGCGTGGACGGCGCCGAATGGCGTTTCGGTGGAGCGATACGCGGTGACGTGGACCGATCAGCTCACGCAGAAACACGCCTCCGCGAGCAGCGCCACGACGAGCCTCGCGCTCGGCGATCTCAAGGCTGCCACACCCTATCGCATCCACACCCTATCGCATCACTGTCCGTGCGTGCACGACGGCCGAGTGTCCCGATACGACGTCGGCGTCGGTCACGGTGACGACACCGGGTGAGGTGTGGCACCTCCAGGGAAGCGGAGCGTCCAGCTCGACACTCACGAAGATCGTGCCCGACGGAAACGTCAAGCTCCACGTGACGCGCTACGGTGACGACGCGCCGACTGCGCTCGGGGGACGATTGTTGATGTACTACGGACCGCTCCAGCAAAACACCAAGGGGCTAGCCGCGGGCGTGACGACCACGGCTGCCTCGGCGGCGGTTACCAGCAGCTTCCTCTCGTTCACGAGTCGCGCCGGCACCTCGGGACTGCTCAATCCGTCCACGTCGGCCGCGCTGGTGCGCGAGATCGCCACAGGGCAGGTCGTGCCGCTCTCCGCCGCAATGGGAGGCCGAATGCGGTTGTACTTCGAGGCGCCGGACGCCGCTAACAAGACGCGCATCCTTTCGATCGATTCGCAGGTTGGGTATGTCGGCCTCGACTTCAACAGCGGCACGAGCGGAATCTGTTCAACCGCGGCCGACTACTCGGCCAACGGGGGTTGTGCGCCATCGGTGGTGATCGGTGTCGCCGGCGACGCGGTGCTGGGGAATGCGCGCATCGACAACGCGCGTCAATTCAAGGTCGGGTATCCCACGCAATCCGATTGGCGGTGGGACGGCGCAGCGGGAACGTTCATGACGTTCACGACTGGTCCCGTTCCAACCTGCTCCACCTTTCCGCAGAACCACGGCTACGCGGTCTGGAGCGGCAGCACGTGGGCGGTGCAGTATGAATCACCGGGCGGATGCCCGAAGCTCTTCAAGAGCGTGCAGGCGGGACATCCGAAGCACCTGAGCGGAGTCCGGTACAAGTTCTACTTCGGTGATCCGTCGGATGTCACGGGCAGGATCACGACGTCGCCGCTTCCGTTTCTGGGACCCAAGAAGCTCATATACGCGGACGGCGCACTCACCGGGGACGCGACGCGCGTGGACTTCGAGGACTGGGAGGGGGTGGCTGCGGCGCGCATACTCACCTTTCTCTGGCCGGATGGCACGACGCTCAATGCAACCGCGCGGGGCTACATCGATGACTTCAGCATCGTGGCGCCAACGGGCAGTCTCGCGTTGCAGGTGCTTTATGTGGCGATCACGGACGGCATCGTTGTTCCGTTCACCTCCGCGGCCGTCCTGATCAATCCCTGAAGCCAGGCGTGCTGGGCGCGGGCGGGAACGCGGCGCACCTCGATGGCAAGGAACCCCTGAGTAGTCACTGTGGCACACGCACCACAGTCTTGTAGGCAGGAGCACTATCAAGCGCGAGAAAGGGTTCGCAGGATTTCGCTAAAGCACAGTTCCACAACAACTTGCACTATTAATGATGCGCTTGCTTCGGGCATGCAGCTGCAACCGAGACCGCTCGGCCTCGACTTTCGGCATTCTTGGAGACACGCCGCCCGCGCTGTCCCGAGTTCGAAGCGGAGCCGATACAGGATCGCCAGCGCGAAAGCGCGGCATCGGACGGCAGCCCACGATCCATCAGGCTGCCCACCACGAACAACGGCACGGCGAGCGAACGTACCGACGGCGCACTCCGCGCGAGCGCCGCAACGGCAGCGCCACTGACGCCCTTCCGGATCGCCTCGGTGCCGACTCGATCTCATCGTGCGCCGGACGCCCCGCGCGCCCCTTCTGCTACGCGGTCTTCGCATCCAGCATGCGGACGCCCTGCTCGGCGATGGACTTCTCGATGTCGGCGGGCGCGACGCCCTTCGCGGCGACTTCAGCGCGCGGTTCTCGAGCGCCGCGGCGGGGAGATCACGAGCGCGCGCGTCGGCGATGCGCGCGCGCACACGTGCGGCAACGTCGGCCGGCAGCACCTGACGGAGCCGAGCAGAGGGATCCTCGGCCGGCGTTTGTGCGGAGACTCGAGATGTTGCTGTTCCAATCAACGCGCTCGCGAATGCGAGCGCAGAACGCACATGTGTGTAACGCATGATGGATCCCTCGGGCAACTGCCCTGATGCCGTCATCTATTGGACTGTTGCGTTGCGCGCGCGCGTCAGAGATTCACGGAGCAACGAGCAGGCCGACGATGCCCCCGAATTCATCCTTGAGCGACGCCAGTCCCGGCGGAACGATCCACGCGCCGCCATCCATCCTCACATTCATCTGATGCGCGCCCGCGGCGACGGGCAGGGTGACCGACCACCATCCACCCGACGGCTCGTCATTAACCCGCGCGTTAGTCGAGGCCGTGCTTTCCCGGTCCCGGCGAGCGTGCTCGACATGGAGAGCTGGGTGGAACTGTTCATTAACAGCTGCCTCCGACTGTTCGGGGTCCGCGAGCCGCTGCACCCCACCACGAACAAGGCGGCATGCGCGATCTTTACCGCGGCCGCGGCTGGCCAGATCGACCGTAGCTTACGCCTGGCGGGATCGAGGACACGAGCGGTCATGGCGCCGCAGAGCGAACTGCGTAGAATGAGGGCAGCGCCGTGCGACAGGAGCCGTCCATGAAGCAGTCCATCCGTGATCTTGCCTGCCTGCTCGCCGTATCCGGAGCAGCGCATCTTCTTCCACGTGCCGCCCTCTGGTGGCCACCGCGAGTCCGTGAGCCAGCAGTGTGCCCAGACGCTGGGGACCTCGTACCTGCAGCCGATGTTTTTGCGCATTCGGCTACATCATTGCGGCGAGGGTCACGTCGTACGATGCCCAATCCGTCAATGCGCCGCCTCCTCCTGGCGGTCCTCCCGCTCTGTGCGGGCTGCTACACGTATGCGACTATCGAGCCGGCGGCTGCCGTTCCCGGAACGAGTGTTCGCGCTCGCATCTCTGGAGCAGCGGCGGAGAAGCTCGTGCCGATCCTCGGTAGTGCCGACGCGCGACTCGTGAGCGGAGAACTGATCGAGAACGGCCCGGCGAGCATGATCGTCGAAGTCCCTACGGTCGTGACCACCGGCGTCGGTACGTCCGTCGAGACATTGCACCAACGCGTGTCGATCGCGAGAACAGACCTGATCGAACTCGAGATGCGACAGGTCGATCGCCTGCGGACAGGGGCGCTCCTGAGCGGAGCGGCGCTCATCATTGGCAGCGCCGCGTACAAGACGCTCAAAGACAATGGGAGCGGCGAGCGCACTCCCGGCGGCACCGGCACCGACATCCGTATTCCCCTCTTCCGCTTCACTCCATAGTGCTCGCGAAGAAATGACGGTGCCGTGTATCGTCGTTGCCCTTTCAGCGTACGACTTAGCGTAAGTTGGGGTTCGTCTGACGCTCCGAGACCGCGATGGGGAAGCAGAGGTCCTGCTTGGACATATGTGACCCCGTACCTGGCTGCTCGAGTGGGTCGAGCGCGCCAGGCGTGTTGCCCGCCTTCCAGCGACGCATGTCGCCCAGTCGTCGCGCTTCCAGCCACAGCTCGATCCCGCGCTCGCGCTTGAGCAACCGCCAGCCATCGGTGATGTCGACGGCGGTGATCGCAGTCGCTGCCGCGTTGGTGCGAACGAGATTGATGGATGTCATCGCTCCCGCGAGATCACTGTTGCGCAACTTGGCCTCGGCCTCGATCAGCCGCATCTCACGCCCGCTCGAGAGTCGAATGGGCGACGCTGATGCGGAGTGCTTTGCTTCCGGATACCACGGCACCCTGCCACAGCATTCAATGGCGGCATCGCCCAGGAGTGTCGTGACCGTGATCGGAACACGTGGATCGCTGGTCGCCACCCTGTAGTTGTAGTACCAGGTGCTCCACTGCGTGTGCGCTCGATACGCCGACCCGCTTTCTCTCGTATTGCCTGACGCCCAGAAAATGCGATTGCGCTGTGCGTCGTCACCGATGTTGAAATACGGCATGTTGAAGACGAAGCCGATGGGCACCTGTGCGGCATCGGCGACAGCTCCGGTCCAGTTCCCGAGATGGACGCGCACGGCGGCTCGGCCGGCATAGGCTCGCGTCAGCTGCGCCGCCATGGTCGCGGCCGTACCACCCGTGACGCCAATCGCCTTGGTGAAGAGACTCTCGGCGCGCTGGAAGAACACCGTGTTCGGTCCGGCGGGCCCCCCGTCGATCGTCGACTCACACATGTTCTCGCCCAGGATGCGATTCGCGTACCCGGCGTAGATGTACGCGAGCTGCCGCACGTTGTTGTAGGCGGCAAGGGTTTGCAGCTCGCCAGCGACAGGTGGCTGCGCCGCTTCGATTCGCCGGACGGCCTCCTCGGCGATCCAGCGGCCGCGCTGCGCCTGCTCCCAGTGGGTATCCAGATCGCCGTCGTCGACACGGAGCTCGCCGTTCTGCCAGAGTGTCGTGATGCCGAAGCTTCCGGTCGATCCAGCGGGATGGATTTCACGCGTGATGGCGGCGCCCGTGTAGCTGATCCAGTTCACGCCCTGCGAAATTGCCCGTGCCGCGCCGTTGACCAGGGCCACCTCGGCGTTTCGGTCGTTGAGGTATGCATCCTCGAATCGCCCCTGGTTGACGACCTCCGTATTGCAAGCCGTGTACAGGCCGAGCAGGACGAGGACCAACGCGTAGCTGCGGAGAGCCTTCACGATCGGCCTCTGAATGAGGCGCTTCCGTTGAATTGTCATGGGATCCTCAGAAGGTCACGCGTAGCGACGCCATGTACGTTGCCGGCGGCGGCACGTGCTCGAGAATGGAGCGCACCTGCGCATCGAAACCACCGTTGTTGCCCGTTTCCGGATCAAACACTGGGAAGTCCTTGTTCACCCACTTGTAGATATTGTTTCCCGAGAGCGTGAGGTACGCCGAGGTGGCGCCCGCGAGGTAGCGCGTCGCGATGGGAACGGCGACGGAAAGGTTGCGAAGCTTGAAGAAGTTCGCCGGATAGACGAAGTAATCCGACTTCGCGAGCGACACCGTGCACCGCGACGTCTGCAACGCGGTGGCTTCCGCGATGCGGCCCGTCTCCTGAAGCGCGTAGAAGCTGTAGCATCCCGGCCACCGTACCGAGCGAGTCACGGCATTCCATGCCGCGCCATCGTACATGTAGTGGCCGCCCATGTACTCCCCACGCGCGTTGAAGCGGATGTCGTACGGGAGCTTGAGCTCCGTGTTCACGCCGTACGTGTGCGGCGGAAGGTTTGGACCGTAGTTGCACGCGTTCGGGTTGGCTTTCGTCGGCGAGATGACGATCGGTGCCGCCTTTTCGCTCGGATTCGCGAGGCAGAAGTCGGTGCGGATCATCGGGATCGCTTGTCCCTTCATGATCCAGCCGAAGTTGCCGATCGAAAAGTCCGCCGCGTCGCCGAGCGTGTCGACCTTCGTGTCGTTGGTGTAGATCGAGCCGCCGACGGACCACTCGAAGCGTCGCCGGCGCAGCACGACGGTGGTCAGCGACGCTTCCAGTCCCTTGCTCGACATGGCTCCGACGTTCTGCAGTTGCGAGTTGAGGAACCCGAGCGACGGAATCTGGCGGGTGTTGAAGAGCGCCCTGTCGATGTTGCGATTGTACCACGTGACGGACGTGCTCATGCGGTCACCGAACAGCGCGCCGTCGAAGCCCAGTTCCAGCTCCGTGGTGCGCTCCGGACCCAACTCCGGATTCCCGACGCTGCGCGGGAAGAACGCCGGCAGTCCGCCCCATCCACTCGGCGGATTTTCCCACGTGCGAATCGCGTCGAATGCGCCGGGCGCGCGACCCGACTGACCAAGCGCGGCGCGGAACTTCATCTCGGGATTCCACGACGGCCAAAAGCTCTCTTCCGACGCGACCCACGACACGCTCGCTTTCGGATACGTTTGCAACCCGAACTTCGAGCCGAACGCGCTGTTGCCATCGACGCGCGCGCCAAGCGTGAGGAAGTACTTGTCCTTGGCATCGAAGATCGCCTGGCCAAAGAGACCCGCGTTGACGATGCGCGAGCGCTCTTCGAAGCCGAGCGTGGTGCCGGCACTGGTCACGGTGGGATTGCCCGGCCCGGGGAAATCCTGCCCGTACGCCGACGTCTCACGGTTCTCCGTCGTGACGGCCTGCCCGCCCCACGACCACGTGGACTTGAGGCTGCTCGCGAGTTGCCGCGCGTAGCTGCCGGCATAGTCGAAGGTGAGATTCTGGTACGAGTTCTCGCGGTTGGAGATGATCCCACCCGGCGCCGACACGAAGCCGAACGGTCGCAGATTGCGGTTCGCGATCTGCGCGAGATCGTAGCCCACCGTGAAGCGATTCGTGATGTTCGCCGTCGGACTCCAGTTGATCGTGCCGCCCGTGATGAGGTGGTCGATGTCGCTCGTGAGCTGCTGGTTGAGCAGCAATCCGACGACTTCGGGCCGGTCGTTCGACGCGTAGTTGCGATCGCGCCGGAACGCATTCAGTGTGAGACCATGCGCGTTGTTGCCGGCGGCCGTGTTCGAGATGAGGTCCTTCGTGTACGAGGTATTCCAGTTGAAGATCAGGTTTGCGAGTGGTGAGAACGAGAAGTTTCCGCGAATCACTTTCCGCTTCTCGTTGTCGTTCGGCAGCACGCCGTCTTCATTGCTGCCCGTGCCCGACACGAAGTAGCGCAGTGCCTCGCCGCCGCCACCCACGGAGAGTGAGATGCGACGTTGCACACCCTTGCGTAGCCACGGGTCGATGAAGAGGTATGCCGACGTCCCGCCCGCGCGCGACACGCCGCGATCGGGCAGGCCGGCGAACCGGTCGGGAAAGCTGTCGCGGTACAGCTTCGGAATGGAGTCTCCCGCGGGCGCCGTGGTCGGCTCGGGTCCGAACGGAAGCGCGCGCGCGAAGCCGCCATCCACCTGCATGGACCACTGCGGCTTGCCCGCGCGTCCGGTCTTGGTGAAGATCTGAATCACGCCGGCAGCCGCTTCCGTGCCGTACAGCGTTGCCGCAGCCGCGCCCTTGATGATTTCGATTCGCTCAATGTCGTTCGGGTTGATGTCGTTCAGGGGGCTCGCGATGTCATTGCCGCTCCGCAGATCGGACCCGGTGGGCGGCACGTTGCGCTGGTAGCCGTCGCTGCGCAGCCGCACGCCGTCCACGTAGATGAGCGGCTGGTTGCTCATGGCGACGCTGACATTGCCGCGAAGACGGATCATGGAGCCGCTGCCGGCGCCGGCGGAGCTGGACATCACGGTCATGCCCGGCGCGCGCCCCTGCAGCAGCTGTCCAATGTTCTGCGGCGGCTCCTGTACCTTCGACATGTCGATCTGCGACACCGCATTCCCCACTTCGCGCTGGCGCGCCGCACCGGCCGTTCCGGTGACGACGAGGGCGTCGAGCTCGAGCACCTGCTTCCTGAGCGCGAAGTCCTCCGTCGCCGTCTGGCCAGCACCGAGCGTCAATGGACGCTCCACTGGGCGATGGCCGAGCATCTGCGCTCGTATCCGGTATTGCGCCACGGGCACGTTGACGATGGTGTAGCGGCCGTTGTCTGCGGTCAGCGTTCCCAGGCCGGTGCCGACGAGACGGACCTGCGCGCCGGCGATCGGCTGACCGTTCTCACCGGTGACGCGCCCACCGATCGTCGCCGTGGGTGTCTGGGCGGCGAGGTCGCCTGCGCTGGCGAGAAGCGCCAGGGCCAGACAAGTCCATGGTCGCGCGGGCGTTGGGAAGCAACGACACGGGAATGCCGTCATAGCCGACTCCTGGTGCGGGAAGGAGATCAGGTTTTCTGCTTGTTCTGGCACACCCGGTGGGGGACGTACGGGTCACTGCGGGCCGCCGGTCGCCAATATGTGCTCAGGCAACGGTCACGACAACCTTGCCCGTCTTCTGTCCCGCCGTCGCGTCGGTGACCGTGAAACCGACCGAGTATGACCCGCGCGCCGCGTACGCGTGCTTGAACGTGATCGTGGCCGTTCGTGCGCCGCTGGTGCCGAACACGTCACCGCTGCCATCGCCATAGTCCGCTTCGACGCCGATGAGGGATCCACCTTGAACGACCACAACGAAGCTGACGGAATCGCCGATCGCCGCCGTCGGCGTATTGGTGGTCACGGTGATGTCGAGCGGGAGCGGCGCCAGCTCGTACGCGTCACAAGCAGCCGAACCAACAAGGAGCAGCAGGCCGAGGAGTATGCGCCGCATGCCGACAAGCATTGCACTCGACGCCACCCGGCGCCAGATGGAAATATCCCTCCACACGCGGTGCCGCTGTGTCGTCAGCGACAGCTCCTCTCCACCCTATTTCCCACCTTTTCGCGCCACCCGCCGGTCGGCCATCGCGGCGTGGTACACGTACGACGCCATGATCGTGGCGTTCTTCACCAGGTCCTGCGGCTGGATGGAATCGAGGAAGTCCATGTTCGTGTGGCCGCCGGTGCCCGGGATCCTGTCCTGGAGGAACTGGAGGCCCGGGAGCCCAACGTCGTCGAACGGAACGTGGTCCGTGCTCCCGACACTCTGATTCGACACGGTCGTCATGCCGAGGTCGCGGAACGGTTCCATCCACGCGGTGAGCTGCGCGCGCGCGAATTCATTGCCCTGGAGGTAGATGCCGCGATACTGCCCCGCCCCATAGTCCTGGTTGAAGTAGACCGAGAACTTCTCGTACGCTGGCTTCACGCCGACCGCCGGATCGTTCGGATTGCCGAAGTGCTCGCGCACGTAGGCACGTGAGCCGATCAGCCCCTGCTCCTCGCCGCTCCAGAGCGCGATGCGGATCGTGCGCCGCGGCTTCGCGCCCACGGCCTTGAGGATGCGCATCGCCTCCATCGCCACCGAAACGCCCGACGTGTTGTCGCTCGCGTTCGGGCTGGCGTGCCACGTGTCGAGGTGAGCGCCGAGCATCACGACTTCGTCGGCGAGATCGGTGCCGCGCATCTCGGCGACGAGGTTCGACGCCTTCTCGACCGCCTCGCCGATCCGGTTGCGAACCTCGACCTCCACCCGCACCGGAATTCCGCGCTGCACGATACGGTACATCCGGTTGTAGTGCTCCGGCGTCACGGCCACGATCGCCGGCGCGGCGAGGTTGCCAGCCCGCGACCACCCATCCTCGCGCGAACCGGGGCGCGAGAACCCGCGCACGGCGCCAAGCCACCCGCTCTCGCTCTGCAGCACCACCGCCACGCCCTCCGACTTGTAGAAGGCCATCTTCTCGGCAGCCGAGAGAACGTTGGGATTGCGCACTGCGCGCGGCGGTGCGGGGCGCGCCGGGACGATCACCACGCGCTCGAGCCGGTCGAGATCCAACTGCGTCAGGCGCGGCACGCCGTTCGTGAGCGCCGCGAGGTCCATCACGGGCGGCGGCGTCGCGAGCACGGCCTTTCCCTTGAGCGTGCCGCGGTATTTCGCGAGGTCGTCACGCGATGCTAGGTCCACGATCACCGCGTCGGCTACCTGCCTGCCGTTGGTGCCCGGCGTGTGCGCGATCGGGTAGCCGACCATCGGCTGGTAGTCCGGCTCGAGCATGTGGAGCGAGACGTACTCGTTGTCCCACGTCACGCCGTAATCCATGTACGGCTCGGCGGCCACGTTCACGAGACCCATGCGCGTCATCTCGCCCATCACCCAGCGCTGCGCGCGCTGCATGTCCTGCGAATTCGTCAGGCGCGCACCGAGCACGTCGGCGATGTAGCCCTCGAACTCCATCACGCGCGAGCGCTGTAGCCCTTCCTCGCGGATCTTCGCGACCATCACGCGGTCCACTGCGGGCGCGCCCTGGGCGCCCTGAGCGGAGGCGCTTTCGGCACTGACCGCCAACCACGCCATGGCAACGACGAATCCGATGTGCGGCATCCGTGGTCGGATACGTGGTGCGGACCGTGGTGGTGTGCGCATGGCAGTTCGATCCCTGGCAACAGTGGAGTGTGGCATCCGCGAAAGCTGCAGCCGCGTTGAGGCGCGGGCCAGTTGCGATGGTGGCATCGACGCCGCCGATGGTGAGCCGGCGCGCTTGACGTACTGGCCACCACCGCCGAGCGTTCCGATGACTGCCGTGGCCCTCCTCGCGCACCAGCCCAACCCATTGCCACTGACCGGATGACTCGACGATTCTCGCGCGCGCTGCTCCTCGTACTCGTCACCGCTACGACTGCCATCGCGCAGGACACGACCCCCGTCCCGGTGAAACGCACCTCCGCCACCGGCGAACTCCGGCTGACCTATCTCGGAAACGCCGGGTGGGAGATCACCGACGGGCTGACCACCGTGCTCGTCGATCCCTTCCTCTCGCAATTTGCGCGATGGGATCCGCGCCGCCCGCAACCCGACCGCGCGACGAATCCGATCATCGCGCCGGACACGGCGCTGATCAACCAGCACGTCAAGCGTGCGGATTACATCATCATCACGCACGGCCACAGCGACCATGCGCTCGACGCCGGATACATCTCCCAGCGCACGGGGGCGACGATCATCGGCCACGAAACTGCGGCGAACCTGGCACGCGCATACGGCGTGACCGACAAGAACCTCATCACGGTCATCGGCGGAGAGGACTACGAGTTCGGCGCCTTTTCCCTGAAGGTGATTCCGAACATTCACAGCGCGCTCGACCAGAAGCACTATTACAACAATACGCGCGGCATCACTGGCGCCGCGCCCCGTGGATTGCGCGCTCCGCTGCACATCAACGACTTCGTCGAAGGCGGAAACCTCGCCTATCTCCTGCGCATGGCGGGGCACGAGGTGCTGATCATGGGGTCGATGAACTACATCGAGCGGGAAATGACCGGCCTCCGCCCTGACATCGCCCTGGTGGGGGCAAACGACCAACGCCGCGAGATCCACGACTTCACTGGGCGCCTGATGCGCGCACTTGGCAACCCCGCGATTGTCATTCCCACGCACGCGGACAGTTACGGCAATCCAAAGCCGCTGCCGGCTGCGGTGGAGGGCAACGAGCGCTTCGTGCGCGAAGTCGCCGCGGCCTCCCCGAAGAGCCGTGTAATCACTCCCAGGTGGTTTGAGCCGATCGTCATACCGAGGCGCAAGTATCGGCGATGACCCATCAAGTCGATTGGCCCGGAGCGAACGCATGATCGTGCGTACTGCGCGGCAAGTCGGAATGGCCGGGGCCGTCCTCATGGGCAGCGCCGCCATGGACGCCGCAGCGATCGTCGAATACCCACGGTATGACCGGGTCCTGCTCCTGGAGACGACGTCCGAAACGTCGGCCAACGTGAGTTTCGGCGACGTGAACGGTGACGGCAACCTCGACTTCGTGCTCGCCAAGGGCCGCCACTGGCCCCTCGTCGACCGCGTGCTCGTGGGCGACGGCAAGGGCGGCGTGCGCGAGACGTACGACCTGGGTACCGCGTCCGACAAGTCGTATTCAGGGCGCCTCGTGGATCTCGATGGCGACGGCGACCTCGATGTCGTCATCAGCAATGACGCGCCGAGTCCAAAACTCGTGTACCTGAATGATGGAAAGGGCCACTTCACCGTCGGGTCCACCTACGGCAGGCCTGAGTGGCCCATGCGGAACGCCACCGTGGCCGACATGAACGGCGACGGGCGGCCGGACATCATCGCGGCCAACCGCCACGGTCGGACGCCGGGCTTCAACTACATCTGCCTGAACCAGGGCAACGGACAGTTCGGTGCCGACTGCATCGGTTTCTCGCCGGAACCGGCCACGACGATTGCGGCGGCCGACGTCGATGGCGACGGTATCGTCGACCTGCTCGTGCCGCACCGAAACGGTGGCCAGAGCCGACTGTACCTCGGCACGAAACACGGCGACCTCGCGCACATGACCAGCATGCCGTTTGGTCCGGCCAACGCGCAGTTCCGGGTCGCCGAGGCGGCGGACTTCAACAATGACGGCAAGCTCGACGTCGTGGCGATTGACGAGGCGACCGGCATCGCGATCCATTTTGGCCGCGGCGACGGGACCTTTGTGCCACCCGTTCCCATTGGCGACATGGCGATCGTCCCGTATGCGTTGACCGTCGGTGACTTGAACTGCGACGGGACGGCGGACTTCATTGTTGGCAATGTCACGGCGCTGTCCACCGTCTATTTCAACGACGGCACCGGCATGACATTCACTCCGGTCTCCTTCGGCGATTCGAAGGGCACGGCATACGGTATCGCCGTGGGGGACTTTGACAAGGACGGTCGTCCCGACATCGCCGTCGCTCGCTCCGAAGCGCCAAACGTCCTTTACCTCGCCTCCGGGCCAGTTGGCAAATGCAAATGAACATCACTCGGTCGCTCGTGGTCGTGGTCTCACTCCTCGGCGCAGTCGGCGGATCGATGCACGCACAGGCGCTGCCCGCGAAGCGGGTGATTCAGCCGCCTGACTACAAGCCGACGCCGTCACCGCTGTCGCCGGCGATCCTCGTCGGGAACACGCTGTACATGTCTGGAGCCACCGGCGGCAATCCCGTCACCGGGCAACTCGTGTCGGGCGGGTTCGAAGCAGAGTTCCGCCAGGTGATGGCCAATCTCCAGACGGTGCTCACGAGCGCCGAGATGGACCTGACGAACGTGGTTGCCGTGACGGCGTACCTCGCGGACATGTCGGACTTCGCGCGGTTCAACGAGGTCTACCGGGAGTACTTCACGGTCCAACCGCTCCCGACGCGCTCGACCGTGGCCGTGAGGGAACTGGCGCGGGGCGCCCGGATCGAGCTGACGATGACGGCGGTTCGCACCGCCAAGCCGTGAACCCGGGCGCGCCGAGCGATTCGAGGTCGAGGAAGGGGCCCTTGTCTCGAGGCATCAGTTGATGCATGTTTTTATGCCTCAACATGAGAGTGGCAAGCAATGCGGACGACGTTGAACCTCGATGATGCGCTGCTGGCAAGAGCGGGGAAACTCACGGGGATCACAGAGCGGACCGCGCTCCTTCACGAGGGGCTGCGTGCCCTGATCGCACGGGAGAGTGCGCGTCGGCTTGCCCGTCTTGCCGGCAGCGAGCCGAAGCTGGTGGACGTTCCCAGGCGTCGTGTCGCCGAGCCGTGATCCTCGTCGATACGTCGGTTTGGATCGAGCACTTACGCACTGGCCGAACGGGCCTCGAGGTGGCGCTGGATGAGGGCGACGTGCTCGTGCACTCCATGGTGCTGGGAGAGCTGGCGTGCGGCAACATTGCGAAGCGCCGTGCGGTACTCGAGCTGTTGTCCGATCTCCCACTCGCGCAGGAGGCCTCGCACGAGGAGGCGATGGCACTCATCGACGAGCGTCGGCTGATGGGGCGCGGGGTTGGATACATCGATGTGCACCTGCTGGCCGCTTCCGCGATTACGCCACTGGCGACGCTGTGGACGATGGATCGCCGGCTGAAGAAGATCGCTGGGGAACTCGGGGTGGCGATGCGGGTGTAGATGTCCCTCCCCGTGCGCCCTCGAACAGGTCGCCAAGTACTATGTGGATAGTTGACAGCACCGCGAGTCGGTGCTAGCCTACTATCCACTTAGTACTTCGGAGTGGACGCGTGGATACTGCATCACTCGGCGAGCGCGAGCTCGACATCATGACCGTGCTCTGGCAGCAGGGCTCGGGGACCGTCACCGAAGTTCAGGCGACGCTCGGGACGCCGCTCGCGTACACGACGGTGCTCACCATCCTTCGCAATCTCGAGGCGAAGGGATTCGTGCGACGCGCCGAGGAAGGGCGCGCGCATCGCTACTTCCCGAAGGTGAAGCAGCGCGCCGCACAACGCCGCGCCGTGCGTCGCCTCATCGACACCCTCTTCCTCGGTTCCCCGGAAGCGCTGCTCGCGCAACTCGTGGACGATCACGACCTCACTGCCGAGGAGTTGCAGCGGCTCGCGAAGCAGCTGACGGATGCGGCTGATGCCGAGGGCGCGTCATGATCGCCGCGTGGATGTTCTCCGCGCTGGTGTTCACCGCCCTGCTCGGGGTGACCGCATTGTGCGCGGAAGTGGCGTTGCGCGCCGTGCGCCGTCCGACGCGTGCGCCGTGGCTCGTGGCCCTGGCGGCCGGAGCAACGTGGCCGGTGATCGCTCCGATCGCGCGACGCCTGCTTCCGGACAGCTCGGCGCAATCAGCGGTCGTGGCGCTGCCGTCGATTCAGGCCGTGCCGGGCGGCATCCCGGCGACATTCGCGTGGTCCGCGCAACTCGACACCCTATTGCTGGTGATGTGGGCGATGTTGAGCGTTGTGCTCGTGATTCGCCTCGCGCGCGCCTACGCACAACTCGCACGCATCCGGCGCGCGAGCGAACCGCGCGTCGTCGATGGCGTGCCGGTGCTCGTGAATGCGGACGTCGGTCCCGCAGTCGTCGGTGTGGTGGCGCCGAGGGTGCTGCTGCCTTCGGCGATGCTCGAGCTTGCGGCGCCGTTGCGGCGCCTCGTGCTGCGACACGAGGAGGAGCACTGCCGCGCGCGTGATCCGTGGGTCGTGATCGGATCAGCCGTTGCGCTCGCGCTCGTGCCGTGGAACGTGCCGCTCTGGTGGATCGTGCGTCGCGCGCGTCTCGCACTCGAAGTGGATTGCGACGCACGCGTCCTCGCCACCGAGGGTAACACGGCGCAGTACGGAAAGCTTCTCCTGCTCATCTCTCAGCGGCAGGGCATGACGCCGTTTGCGCCGATGCTCGCTGCGTCTCGCTCACATCTCGAACGGAGGATTGCCGCCATGCGTCCCATCTCTGCCAGCGGTCGTCGAACGAGGATCGTCGTCGCCATTGCGGCGACGGTCGTCGGGGGCGCCGCCGCGTGCAACTCGCGTATTGCCGACGTCGCCGCGCCGCGCCCGATTATCGCGCCAGAGAGTCCCACCGTCGCGAAGCAGCCGTACTTCGAGTATCAAGTGGAGAAACAGGCGCAGCAGGTGGCGGGAACGGGGAGGGTGCGCTATCCCGACGCCCTGCGCAGCGCGAGCGTGCAGGGCGAGGTGCTCGCGCAGTTCGTGGTCGATGCGACCGGCGCGATCGAGCCCGGGACGTTCAAGGTGTTGCAGTCCAACCACGGCGACTTCACCGCAGCGGTCGAGGCCGCGTTGCCGAACATGCGCTTTTCGCCCGCTGAGGTCGGTGGGGTCAGAGTGCGGCAGCTGGTGCAGCAGCCGTTCACGTTCTCGTTGGGCGGTCCGCCGTCACCGGCGCGCCCTGCCTCAGTGATCAAGCCGTCCAGCGACGTACCTCCGAATAGCGAGGCGCGCCAGATCCCGGGCACTGGGCTGATGCGCTATCCGGACGAGCTACGGCGGGCGAAGGTGGAGGGCGAAGTCGTCGCGCAGTTCGTCATCGACGTGAACGGCGAGATCATGCCGGGGAGCCTCAAGGTGCTCCGGTCGGATCACGCGCTGTTCACGCAGGCGGTGGAGACCTCTGTGTCAGCGATGCGCTTTCAGCCGGCGCAGGTTGGTGGGAAGAAGGTACGGCAGTTACTCGAGATGCCGTTCACGTTCTCGCTGTCGAAGGAGTGATCCCGCTCGTCAGGGCTTACGGCCTTTGCCGGCCCCGGTCGGACGCGCGCCCGCGCCACCATTTGCCGGTACGCCAGCGGGCGGGCCATTCCCACGTCGGTCTGGACCCGCTCCAGCGTCCGCTGGGCGCTTCGTGGCCGCGACGTCGCGGCCGGTCTGCGCCGGTTTGCGCACTTCACCCGCACTGACACCCGCCGGCAATCCCTGCAGATCCGCGTCGGACACCCGCGCCTGAAGGCGCTCCTGCACGCGCGACAGCGCAGCATCGGACGGCAGCCCCCGATCAACCAAGCTGCCCACCACGAACAACGGTACGGCGAGCGAACGTCCGGACGGAGCACTGTGCGCGAGCGCCGCAACGCCAGCGCCACTGACACCCTTCCGGAGCGCCTCGGCACCTGCCTCGATCTCGTCGTGCGCAGGACGTCCCGCGCGACCCTGTGTAAGCGCAGTCCGAGCATTGAGCATGCGGACGCCCTGCTCGGTGACCGACTTCTCGATGTCGGCCGGCGCTACTCCCTTCGCGGCGAACTTCAGCGCGCGATTCTCGAGTGCTGCCGCGGGCAGGTCACGCGCGCGCGCGTCGGCGATGCGTGCAAGCACGCGCGCCGCGACATCCGCCGGCAACACCTGCCGCAGCCGAGCGGATGGATCCTCAGCCGGCGTCTGTGCGGATGCCTGGGATGCTGCCGATCCAATCAACAAGCTCGCGAGTGCGAGCGCAGAACGCAGATGTGTGTATCGCATGATGGGTCCCTCGGGGAACTGCAATGAATTGCCTTCATCTATTGGACTGCTGCGTTGCGCGCGCGCGTCACAGCCTTACGGTATGACGAGCAGGCCCACGCTGCCCCCGAATTCATCCTTCAGCAGCGGGAGTCCCGGCGGAACGATCCACGCGCCACCGTCCGTCCTCACATTCATCTGGTATGTCCCCGTCGCGAGGGGGAGGGTGGCTGACCACCATCCACCAGCGAGCTTCGTGAGGCCAATGGGCGTCCAGCGCGTGAAGTCGCCGTTCACCTCCACAGTGCGCGCGTCTGGAGCAAGCACGCGTATCGTGCGCCGGCCGCCCGCAGCGGCAGTGGTCGTGAATCGCTCCACACCCGCGAGAGCGGCGACATCACGCTCTCGCGCGACGAGCGGCACCGGTTCGACGACGGGACGCCGGGCCCGTTGCCCGAGTCGCACGCCGAGCGACAGGTAGCGTCCGTCGGGATAGCCCTGCGTGAGGTCGGCGGGATACACGCCCGCACTGCCGACGACCGCAATCCCGGACCTGAGCCATGCGGCGACGCTCACGCCACCCCACGCGCCCGCGCCCGACAGTGCGCCACGTGGCCTGCCGCTCCGCGCCCCGACAGAGGCGCCGACCTCCAACGTGCTGCCATCCCAGTGCGCGGCGACCTCCGCATCCGTGTAGCGACTGGAGTCGTCCACCATGACGGGCGTGACTGTCGCGAGCGCGGTCGCGCGCTCGCCGATGCGCGTCCATGCCGCTGCCTCGCCCTGGAGCAGCGTGCGCCAGCGGTCGCCGTCCCAGGTGCCGCCGGCGCCCGCGCCGATCCACGCGCCGCGCGCTGGCGTAATGACGTGCGCGCGCGCCGAGGCGATCGACTGCCCGGTGCGCGTTCCGTCGCCGTGGGTGCTCCCGCCGAGCAACGCCGAGAGCTCACCGGTCAGCCCGCGCACCGGCGACGTGAAGAGGGAGCCGCTGCCGGCGCCCTGCATCGTCCATCCGCCCGACGCGAGCTGCGAGTACGACACCGACGCTCCGAGCGTCGAGAAGTCGCGATCCAACTGCACGCTCGGCGTCAACGTCAGCGCGGAGACGCCGACGGAGTCCGCATACCGGACATTCGCGCCTGTGAAGGCGACCGACGACGTGACGCGCTGCGCACGCGCGCCGGGTGCGAGCGTTGCACCAGCGGTGACGACGAGCGCGAGTACGACGACCGATCGCAATGTGGCCTAGCTGGAGCTCGACGTCCGCTGCGACTCGCTCCCGACGTGCACGAGCGAGCTGACCGTCCCGAAGTCGTCGTGCACGGTGGTGGCGAAGGGATCGGGCACCCAGTGCTCACCGGCATCGTCGCGCACGAGAAACGCATACTCGTGCCGCCCGGCGGGGAGGTTGACGGTCGCGATCCATGCCTTGCCGTTGGGCGTCCGGGTCAGTGGCGTGGCGCTCTTCGACCAGTCGTTGAAGTCGCCGACGAGCACGATCGACGTCGCCTGGGCGTCGGTGAGCATGAACCGGACGACGTGCACGGTGTCCACGCGTCGCTCGAGCGCGATGGCCGGCGATGCCATCGGCTGATCGTGCGTGAGCCGGCCCACGCCCGCACCCGCGAGTAGAACAGCCACGAGCACGCTCGCCGCCATCGCCATCGCCCGCATCGGCGACACGGAGACGGTGCGCGGACGTCGCCACCATGCGAGCGACGTCACCGGCTCGCGCGGCTCGCCAGCGCCCACGGCATCGTGAGCGGCCAGCATCACCCGCGCCTCGAAGCTGTCACGCAACCGCTCCGGCGCGCGCATTGGTCCCGCGATGCGTTCGATGAAGCGTCGCTCCTTCTCGTCGTCTCCGTCACTCATGGTACGCCTCCTTCAGCAACTCCCGCAGGTGATCGCAGGCCCGCTTGACCCGCATCTTCAGTGCAGAGACACCGACGCCAGTGATCGCCGCCATCTCGTCGTAGCTCAACTCTTCGATGTGTTTCAGCACGAACGCTTCTCGCTGGTCGACGTCGAGCTGGTCCAGCGCGCGCTGGATCTCGTCGCGCATGTCGGCGGCGGGGTCGGCGTGCGTCATGCCAAGCGCTCGCTCCATCTCCGCATCGTCCCGCACCATGCGCAGCTCGCGCCTCCCGCGCCGCGCGCCGAGGCTCCTGCACTCATTGATCGCAATCTGGTAGAGCCACGCACCGAACCGCGCCGGATCCTGGCATTTGGCGAGGTTGCGAAACGCACGAATGAATGTGGACTGCAACGCATCGTCCGCATCCTCGCGGTTGCCGAGCATGCGGACGGCGTAGCGCGTGTACGCGTCGCGGTATCGCGAGAGTAGCACGCTGTACGCATAGGTGTCGCCGCCGAGGACGGCGGCAACGACGACGGCGTCCGGTTGATGGTGCAGCTCGGCCATGCTGGATTGACTGTTGGATTGCTGGCATTGGTCACATAACGCACGCGTGAGGCCATGATCTCGTGACTCATCGCGCACGCGCGTTGTGACGCATCGCACATGTAAGAATGTCGGTGACGCGAGCACGAATCATGACAGTCCTATCTCCAGAAGCGAGTGCGATGTCGCACCGTCTCGAGTAGCAGTCCGATTCCCGATGCAAGGAGATTCTGATGTCGCGTCACCTCGTGCGTTCGACCCTGTTCGCCGCTGCCTTCGGCGCGGTTGCCATCACCGCCTGCTCCGATAGCAGCACCAGCCAGGGCACCGGCTCTCTGCAGATTCAACTCACCGACGCGCCGTTCTCGTCCGATTCAGTGAAGCGCGTGGACATCTTCGTCGTCCGGGTGGATGCGAAGGCAGCGGACTCCGACTCGACTGATGCGGCGACCGCCACCTCGACGGACAGTTCCGCTAGCGGCGGATGGACCACGGTTGCCACGCCGAACGCGCTCATCGAGCTGCTCGCGCTCCGCAACGGCATCTTCACGACGCTCGGCGCACGCACCGTCGCTGCGGGCGACTACCGGTCGCTTCGCCTCATCATCGATCCCTCGAAGTCGAGCGTGACGCTCAAGAACGGCGCGGTGCTCACCAGCACATCGTCGCCGAGCGTGTCGTTCCCGAGCGCGGCGCGGTCGGGGATCAAGATCAAGTTACAGTCCGCACTCGTGGTTCGCGCGAACGACACGACGACGACGCTCGTGGACTTCGACGTGGACAACAGCTTCGTGCAGCGGGGGAACAGCATCGCGCAGAACGGGCTGCTCTTCAAGCCGGTGATCAAGGCGACGATTCGGTAGGGCTCCCGGGGGGGAGCGCGGAAGGCCAGGGTCGCGGTGGTTTAGCGGCTCTGGCCTTTCGTTCGTCACCGCACTCGTACTTTCTCCACGTGGCGTGCTGCACCCGCCGACGACAGGAAGACGACTCCCGACCGACCGAAGCCGACGATGTCACGGCCCGCCGGCACCTCGATACGATCTGCAAGACGCCCCTGCCGGTCGATCACGTCGTAGACCGTGCCCTTCGCGTTCGCGTACGTCGCCGTGGTCTGGAGCCAGATGCGGCCCTCCTCGTCGGCGTGGATCATCCCGCGCGCAAACGGCGGGGCGTAGTCCGGCAACTCGTTCGCGGCGACGATGGGAAACGGACGCGCGTTGGGTCCCGAGGACGCGTAGGCGTGTGCGGCGGCGTCCACCACCTTGGCCTTCTCGTCCGGCGTGAGCCGATGCCACGGGAAGCTGATCCGGGGTGAGGACGTCCGGCGTCCATCGGGTGTGATCCACTCAACGTGATAGTCGCTGCTTCGCACGATGGCGATGATGCCGTCCGACGTGACGACCCACTCGTCGGCGACCGGCATCGGATCGTACACGCGCGCCACGGCCATCTTGCCGTTGGGTGATTCCTGCAGCGCGACCCTCGGCGGGGTAATCCGTGTGTGCGCGACGGTGTCAACCCGGCGAGTGGAGAGGCTGGCTCGCACGAGCGGCGCGGAATCCGCCGGCTCCTTGCCGAGCGTCCATGTGCCGTTCACGCGGTGGGGGCGTTGCGGGGCCGGCAGCAGACGATAGACGAAGCGGTCGTCACCGTCGAAGCCTGGCGTGCCGGCGGCGGCGGACACGAGCGCCATCACGTGCCCGGTGCTCGGGACGGCGCGGGCAGGACCGACAGAACCCGCCGGCCCGATGACGAGCATCGAGAACTGGTCCGGCTGCACCATGAGGGTGGAGTCGCCGCGATAGGGAATGAGCCGCGCGGGTGTGCCGCCATAGGCTGGGGCACTGCCACCGGTAGAGTCGTCGGCGAGGGTACGGGACGTCGCGAGACCGGCGTCGAACAGCTGAAGCGTACGACGCTCGATGTCATTGACGAGGATGCGCCCATCGCGAAGCTCGTACACCCCGCCGACCGTTCGGAAGATTGCGCGCGAGGTGGCGACAACCGCACCCAACGGCCGCACGGGCAACTGCTGGCTCAGGGCGGGGTGTGCGAGACAGGCGACGAGCGTGATGGCGCGGAGCGCGTGGGTCATGATTGCCTCCGTAGGAGAGAGAGTTGCCGCGTCAGTGGACCATGCCGCGAACTCCCTGGCTGATGGTGCCTGACCGGATCGAGCGGAGATAGCCGACATCGAGTCCAGCGCGTACATCGTTGGTGAGCTGCCTGCGTTGCTCGGTGCTGAGGATGTCCAACACAAACGGGGCGAGGAGAATGAGCTGGTCCACCGACGCCTCGCGTGCGGAGCGATAGAGCGCGTACGCGACGTTGTGGTCGTAGTCGCGAGGCAAGGCGCCGAGCGCGGACCACACGGGATTCCACACCGTCCTGAGCAACGTTGCGAACGTTCCATTCATCGCCGCGATGCTGTCCGCCTGCGCCGACGTGAGCGCGAGCGCCGCCGCATTGCGCAGCAGCGCAGCCATCGGATTGGGGATGTCCAACCCCCCGCCGAGTGCTCGGCGCAACGATTCGGGGGTTGCGGTTTCGCCACTCGTGCGCCGGCCGCGCGCCAGGTCGCGCGCGAGCATCTGCCGCTCCTGACCAGGCCCGACGTCGAATGCGAAGAGCAGGGTGAGTCGAGGCGCCGCGAATTGCGCGGTGAGCGAGCGATCTGTCGTACCGAAGCGCGGGTTGACGTGGTATCGATATCGCCCCGTCTCAACGTCGCGCTCGCGAAGGAAGAGCAGGGTAGACGACGGGAGTACGATGTCATCCCATCCGCGCCTGCGAGTTTCACCGTGAAGCACGCGGTCGAGCGCGCCGAGCGGGCTGGAGAGCTTGAGTGTGATCGCCGCGTGGCGTGGTAAGCGCAGACGCGCGGGATTGATGCGCATCGTCAGGTGCGAGGAGCTCGACCACGGCCCTCGACAGCTCGCACGCGCCGCGACCGTACCCTCTTGCGCGAGGAGACATGCGCGCACGGCCGCCGCCGCATCGTCGAGCAGCGCGCGCATGCCCGCGGCGACGGTCGTGTCGTGGCTCGTGGGCCCGAAGATGAATGCGCGGTCGTTCGAGTAGCCGTCGCCGTTGACGTCGCCCGCGACCATGGGGGTAAACGGCAGGCCGGACCGCACGCTGCCGAACCAGGTGATGCGGACCAGGTCGCGCGGATTGATCGTGAGCGCATACTGAACCTGGTGCCGCCAGTCTCGATCGGCGGGCGCCCAGCCGTCGCCGAAATCAGGACGGCGCTCGCGTACGGTTGACCACGCGTAGCCCACGCTCCATTCGAGTACGCGGCTCGGCACGAGCGGCTCGAGCATGACGCTGAGCTGGCGGCTCAGCGAACGTCCGTCGGATCGCAGTGCGGTGACGTGCGCGAAGCGGCTCGATCGCCGCGCCCCGTTGTCGAGGTTCAGGTCGAGTGACGTCGGCTCGTGGAGGTTCAGCGAGTACGTCCCATCGACGGAAGCGGCGAGACTGCGCAGTGGTGTTCTCCACTGGAGGTTGCCGCGGAGCGAGCGTGGCGCGCGGTACGTACGGTCGTACAGCACGACGTTTGGCGCCGCACCGGATGCAACGACGGACGAGTGTCCATCCTGGCACGCGGAGGGAATGCGACGTGCGTCTGTCGCATACGCCGCCCAGTCGGGGCGCGGAACGCTCGGACCCGTGCACGCGATCGATTGAACGCCCGCGGGGAGTCCTGTGTGGCCGAGCGCCTGCGCAATGGTGGTCGTCGCTGGAAGGCTCTGGAAGATTCCGATGCCTCCCTGCAACCTGACGCGCTTCCCGGGCCCCTGCCGCCACGAGAACCCCAGACGCGGACTCATATAGTAGTGGCTCGGTACGACACCGGTCCGCATCCCGAACACGCCCGTCACGAGCGGATTGTCCGACGGCACCGTGGTGAAGCGGTTTGCGTCGATCCGAACGCCGTACTGGAGCTCGACGTCGTCAACCGGTGCGTATCGGTCTCCAACCGACACAGCGGCAACCCACTGTCCTTCGCGCCTTGGCCGCGCCGGCAACGAGCGGCTGAACGATGACGGTTGCGCGGCGGCAAGTGCATCGAGCGACGCGAACGCAAACACACCGAGCTCATTGCCACCGGACGTCTGCTCGGCGCGCTCGTGCCGGAGCTCGCTCGTGATCGAGACGAGGTGTCGCTCGTTCAGGCTGTACCACGACAGCTGGTTCCGCGCGCTCAACTGCGCGGACGATTGGCGACTGCTCGTCAGCGCACCGCCGAAGGAGAGCAACTGATGGTCGGACAGCACATTGCCGGTGGGGAGCTCGAAGAAGGGCGTGGAACCCGAGCGCGCGATGCTCACGCCTGCCACGGTTTCCGACAAGACGCCGTCACCGATGTAGCCGGTGTGACGCCCCTGCATCGTGCCGTTCAGCGATGCGCGCTCCGATCCGCGGCTGGGCAGTTCCGTTGGCGACAGGTACGACGGCGTCTGGCGGTT